>DATNRE010000309.1:0-9095 GCA_036703685.1 Candidatus Obscuribacterales bacterium | reverse complement strand
ATTACCCATTACCCATTACCCATTACCCATTACCCATTACCCATTACCCATTCGTAATTCGTAATTCGTAATTACCAAAAGGTGTGCTGTGCCGTTTATTGAACGCGGACGTCGATGACTGTGCCGTTGAAGTTGTAGTTTTTGCCGTCGAGTTCAACGGTAGTACCGACTTTAATTTTAATATTGCCTAAAACCGGGCCTGTTTCGGTGATTTGACCTTTTCCCTCTAGGGTTAAAAGCAAATTATTATTAAATAGATTATCAGCAGTCGGGTCGGGGAGAGCTTTTAATGTGCCATCGGGTTGAGTCACGGGGATAATTCTGGGTAAAAAATTAATTTTATTCAGAGTAACTTGACCATAGGGTTGATTGCGAATAATTAAGTTAGTTTTTTCTCCGGTTTTAAATAATTCTTTGGCGTTACTGCTTTTGAGTCCTATCACCAAAACATCGATTGTCACCGGACGGGTGGTAACGCCGACTTGAGCCACCGAACCCGATGTGCCTGGATAGAAGAAAATCCCAAATAGCACGAGTAAAATCACTAAAGCCGCACCAAAATCGAGAATACTAATCCTATTAAACAGACGACCTTGAGAATCTAAAATTTTCATAGAACAAATACACAGTAAGTTTTACGCAGGATTTAACGTTGTCGATGGACAAAAATCTGTATTACAGGGAAAAACCCAAGGAAACAGCGACAAAGAGAATAACGTAGGATCGATCAATGACCTTAAAAAATTTTAAATCTAAAGGCGATCAGAAGCCAAAATAGAATTAAAGATTATTGTTCGATCCCCAAAGATAACATTGATCGGGATTTTGTCTTTAGCAAACCCAAGAATGCGCACAACCTAAACCGCCAAAATCGCCTTCAAGGTTGCCAGAGTCAGAGTAAACGGCAAAATTAGGTAAGACATCTACTAAAAATACCAATATGCTGGTAATAGGAGAGGGTCTTACCCCCCAGGTACTTTAACCCTTTTGTCTGATGATTTGACCCGTTTCCCCAAAACCGAGTCCCAACCAGGATTCCACCCAGTAACCATCCCAATCAGCCTTCTATGTTTATTCCCTCAGTCCGTCAAGCGATTAACCGCCATCCCCTGACTACCCCACCGGAAACCCCTGTATCCGAGGTAATTTTGTTGATGAGTCGTACCCGTTCTAGTTGCATTTTTGTAATTGAACCGGACGATATTGTTAATCAAAAGCCCATAATCGTCGGAATTTTTACAGAACAAGATATTATTCAGCTTAATTCAATTGGAGATCCCTTAAAGGGATTTCCGATTTCTCAAATTATGATTCGGTCATTTGTCACGGTAAAAGAATCAGAGGTTGATGATATTTTTACCTTGATGGGGATATTAGAAAAAAATCAGATTCAACACCTGCCTGTTATTGATGATCAGGGAAGATTAGTTGGGGTAATTAATCCTAAAATTTTTCTACAACTGTCTTTAAGAAATTCAGAAGCCCAAAAAATAGCCCCAACTTTACCCCCGGTGCCACCGGAAATTCCCACGGCTTTATCCTCGAACTCAGATTTAGTTTTTCCTGACCCTCAACCCCCGGACTCAAAACTTCTGGAATACCTATTTATTCCCGATCATTTAATTAAACTCAATCAACTTGCCCCCCTGCCCGAAGCTAAAATTATACCCGCATCGGGGGCAACAACCCTACGGGAATTAACGGAATTAATGTTTAACTATGGTGTGGATGAAATTGTAATTACGGAAACTTCTCCCCCCCATTCTAAGTTAACAGGAAATCGGATTTCTAATCCCCAATCTCAATGTAAATGGGTGGGGGTGGTGACATCTCATGACTTAATTTCTTTACAGGCATTGGGGCTGGATCTAAAAACAGTTAAAGCGATTACAATTTGTAATACTCCCCCTTTAATTTTGCGATCGCAGGTTTCCCTCAAAACCGCCCTAAACTTAATGAAAAAATATTATTATCAACTTCCGATTATTTTGGTAGATGATCATAATAATCCCGTTAGCCTGATCTCTCCTGAAACCCTATTGTTACAGGTGCTCCAACCCAAATCGATGCACAATACCCTATTAAGTTGGCAGCATCAATTTCAGGAGGTTTTAAAAGCCACTCCATCTTCTTCTAAATCCTTAGCCTTAGCCCCTCAAATTTTATCCTCAAATGCGCCTAGGATAGACCCGGCAAACTCTGCTCCAGAAGGGATTTATCATTGGAACTTAAAAACCAATGAAATTTTATATTCTTGCCAATGGAAAGCGATGTTAGGATATGCAGATCATGAAATTACAAATACCCTAGAAGAATGGTTAAGTCGGATTCATCCTCAAGATTTGAAACGGGTTAAAGTCAGCCTGAAAGATTATTTTTCCAAGAAAAATAAGGAATATCAGATAGAATATCGCATCCGGTGTAAAGACGGTCAATATAAATCCGTAGGGACTCGGGGTCAGGGGTTTTGGAGTGAACAAGGGGAACCTTTGCACTTAATTGGAATTCAAATTGATTTAGGAGCTTACGACCTAGAAAAAACCCCATCTGTGCAGGAAAATTACCCCCTTGATGATCCGATTCAGCAGTTGAAATCCGTTGTATTTAAAACCGATATTCAAGGAAATTTTATCTTTTTAAATTCCGCTTGGACACAGTTAACAGGATTAGCCATAGAAAATAGTTTAGGAACATCATTTTTAAATTATATTTATTCTCAAGATCGGACAAAAGCCAGCCAATGGTTTGAATCCTTAATGTTAGGTCGTCCCAAGACTGAACAACTGGATATCCGAATGTTAGTTTTTAATCTTAAAGAGAAAGAAAGTGGCGAAAAGTCTTCCCAACCTGCAACTCGTCGGATTTTAATTTCAAGTCAATTAATCTTAGATGAACATAAGCATATTTTGGGACTTTTAGGAACATTAAATGATATTTCTGAACAGTTTAAGGAGTTAAATAACCTCAGAGAACGGGAGCAACTAATTCATCAATTTTATGAAATTACCGTCAGTCATAATACGGATTTTGAAACTCGGATTAGTGCAATTTTGAGTCTGGGTTGTCATCGATTTGGTATGGATATTGGCTTACTAGGAAAAATTTTTGCTGACCGATATGAAGTAATTTCTTCCTATCTTTCCGATGATTTTCCCTTTGGATTTGCCAAGGGAGATACCCTAGCGATTGAACAAACTTTTGAATGGGAAGCCTTAAAAACAGAGGATGTTGTTTGTTTAGAATCCATTAAACAATCACCTTGGAAAGACCATCGGGCCTATCAAACCCGACGTTTAGAAGCCTATATTGGTATCCGGGTCATGGTGGGAGGAAGGGTCTATGGAACCTTGAGTTTTATGAGTCGCAATTCCCGCGCCCCGTTTCAAAAATTGGATTTAGAAATTATGCAATTAATGGCAAATTATATTGGAAATGAAATTTCTAGGGATAAATCTCAAGAGATTCTTCAACAACAAAATCAACATTTATTATTACTTAAAGAAATTACCCATAAAGTACGTTCTAAATTAGATACTCAAGAAATTTTTCAAACTACTGCTACTCAAATTGGTAGAATTTTTGGGGTGAATCGCTGTTCTATTTATACCTATCGCTCCGAACCCTATCCCCATTTATCCTGTGTGGCAGAATATCTGGAATCCGGTTATGATTCGACCTTGAATTTTGAAATTTCTGTGAGTTATAATCCCTATATTGAAAAACTCTTAGCTGAAGATCAAGCGATCGCTTCGGTGGATGTTTTTACCGAACCTTTATTAGAATCTTCTGCCCCCATGTGTCGGCGCATGGGCTTAAAATCAATGTTAGCAGTTCGCACTTCCTATCAAGGAGAGGCTAATGGAATTATGATGCTGCATCAATGCGATAAAATGCGGCAATGGATACCCGAAGAAATTGAATTTTTAGAAGATGTTGCCAATCAAGTTGGTTTAACCTTAGCCCAGGCTAAACTATTAGAAGCAGAGGTAAAAAATCGTCAACAATTAGCGGAACAAAATAAAGATTTAGAAGAAGCTAGATTAGCCGCAGAAGTAGCCAGTCGGGCTAAAAGTGAATTTCTGGCTACCATGAGTCATGAAATTCGGACTCCGATGAATGCGGTAATTGGGATGACGGGGTTATTATTAGATATGAACTTAACCCCCGAACAACTTGATTTTGTCGAAACAATTCGCACCAGTGGCGATGCTTTATTAACGATTATTAATGATATTTTAGATTTTTCTAAAATTGAATCGGGTAAATTAGATTTAGAAACTAATCCGTTTAAACTACGGGAGTGTTTAGAAGAATCCCTCGATTTACTCTCAGGAAAAGCCGCAGAAAAAGGCATAGAAATCGCCTATTTAATTGAACCTTCAACCCCGCAAGTGATTCTGGGGGATGTGACCCGACTGCGCCAAGTTTTGGTGAATTTACTTAGTAATGCGGTGAAGTTTACTGCCCGGGGAGAGGTGGTAGTTTCGGTAAAAGCTTCGGAGGTGACTAATCTCCCTATTAACTTGAATACGGCTCCAACAATAGCCCATACAATTTATGATATTCAGTTTGCGGTTAAGGATACCGGAATTGGGATTCCTGCTGATCGGATGGATCGTTTATTTAAAGCATTTTCTCAAGTTGATGCGTCCACTTCTCGTCAGTATGGAGGCACGGGTTTAGGATTAGCTATTAGTCAACGGTTATGTGAAATGATGGGGGGACAAATGTGGGTGGTAAGTCGATCTCAATCCGATTCTTATACTGATAATGAATCCTTTATTTCCACCATGACTGGCAATCCTCCCGATGATTTTGTGGAGACTTTTGAATTAGATACAGGTTCAACTTTTTACTTTACAATTCGAGCCGAAGCGATTCCTAAAGTTGAAGCCAATGAAATCTCTGGGTTCCTCGTGGGTAAGAGATTATTAATTGTTGAAAATCATGGAATTAATCAAACGGTTTTAATTCGTCAAGCTAAATCTTGGGGCATGATTCCTGTTTCGGTTAAAACCGGACATGAAGCTTTAAATGTGTTAAAAAATAATTCTGATTTTGATTTAATTATTTTAGGCATGAATTTAGCTGATATTGATGGAATTAATTTAGCCAAACGGATTCGAGATTGGGAAAAAAGCCATGCAGAAATATTCCCAGAACAGAAACCGATTAATATTACATTCTTTAATTATGTGGTGAATACGGATTTGGTGAAACAGGTAGAACACAGTAATATTAATTGCGCCGGGTTTATTAATAAACCTTTGAAACAATCACAGTTTTATAATACTTTAGTTCAGGTCTTAGGTGAAGCGATAGAGGGAGCAATTAAACCTTCTACCCAATCAGAAACGTCCCATTGGTTATCTATTGTTCCTACGAATGGGTTAAAAATTCTTCTAGCTGAAGATCATGTTGTTAACCAAAAAGTGGCGATTCAAATGTTACAAAGATTGGGATATCGTGCTGATATTGCCGGGAATGGATTAGAGGTTTTAGAAGCGTTAAACCGACAATATTATGATGTGATTTTGATGGATGTTCAAATGCCCTTAATGGATGGTTTAGAAACCTCCCGTCGGATCTGTGAAGAATATGCCGAGCGCCCCCATAAACCTTGGATTATTGCGATGACTGCTAATGCGATGCAAGGCGATCGCGAAATGTGTTTAGCCGCTGGTATGAATGATTATATTACTAAACCGGTGCGTCGGGAAGAACTGGCTAAAGCTATCTCCCAATGTCAACCTATTCAGAATAGTAATGGTCATCAAACCTTAGAAGATTTATCGGATTTTGGCACTAATGGTCACTCTAATTTATCTTCTGAATCTCTGGCTAATTCTAATGGTAATATTCCCGAACCTTCGGCGATTGATCAACAAGTTTTAGAAAATTTAAGGGAATATGATGATGAAGATGATCCCTTTGTCAATACTTTAATTCAGGATTATTTAGCCGATACTCCCCAAAAAATTGCCCAAATTCAAACGGCGATCAAAACTCAAGATATCCAAGGCTTAAAAGAAGCCTCCCATACCCTAAAATCCAGTAGTGCTCAATTAGGCGCACTGACTTTTTCCGAGTTGTGCAAGGAGTTAGAATATATGGGACGGGCAGGAATGGCGGCCGAAAATGGCACGAGTCTGGAATGTTTTACCTCGGGAAAAGCCGCTACTGGGTTATCTAAAATGGAAACGGAATGGTTACGGGTCAAAGCCACTTTAGAACAGGAATTATCTAAGGAAACCGTGAATATACATAATTAAGAATTGTTGATTTTTTGCTCTCAACTATTGACGTTTTTTTGTTAATTATTTAGAATAAATTATGAGGAAAAAAATAAATTTTAAGTATGATTCCTGTAATTTTGGCTGGCGGAAAAGGTGAACGGTTTTGGCCCCTAAGTCGGAAGCATCGACCCAAACAATTTTTGAGTTTAGATGGCAGTGGGATTAGTTTATTACAGGCCACCGCAGAACGTTTATTACCTTTAACCGAAAGTTGGGAGGGTTTATGGGTGGTAACTTCGGCTTTATTGGAGTCAGGAGTTCAAACTCAACTCCCCCAATTACCCCACCCGAATATTTTAGCAGAACCCGAAGGACGGGACACCGCCGCCGCCCTAACTTGGACAACTTTAGAAGTCGCAAAACGTTACGGAGAAGACGCGGTAATTGGGTTCTTTCCGGCGGATCATTGGATCGCAGAACCGGAGAAATTTCGCCAAACTTTAAGGGCGGCGGAAGTATTAGCAAAAACCCAGGATGTGATTGTTACTTTAGGGGTAAAACCCACCTATGCTTCCACTGGATATGGTTATATTGAACAGGGAGAAGCCATCGGAACTTTTGACGGATTTCCCGCCTATAAAGTGGCTCGTTTTACCGAAAAACCCAATCGAGAAACCGCAGAGAATTTCTTAGAAACCGGGCGTTTTAGTTGGAATGGGGGGATTTTTGTATTTCGAGTCGGGGTCGTTTTAGCAGAATTAAAAACCTATGTTCCTGAATTAGTTAGTGCTTTAGAAACTAAGGGAAAAGACGCCTATCCTGAGTTAAAAAAAATTAGTATTGATTATGCTTTAATGGAAAAAACCCAGAAAGCCTGTGTTTTACCCGTTGAATTTGGCTGGGATGATTTAGGGGATTGGAATGGGTTAGAACGATTATTAGGGGGAGATAAACCGAATGTGGAATTAACAAATCATGTAGGACTTGACACAAAAGGCGCTATTTTATTTAGTAGTAATTCTGATGAAGTTATTGTTACGATTGGAGTTGAAGATCTCGTTGTTGTTCGAGATGGAAATGTTACCCTAATTGCTAAAAAAGATCGAACTCAAGATATTAAGCAAGTTCTCAAACAGTTAGGGGATGATCCGAAGTTAAAAGAGTTACTTTAAGCCCGGATTCTTTCGGAAAAATTGAGTAGGAAGGAATAAGTTAGACAAATCTTCTATAAGTTCACCATAGGTTCTGAATTCATCAACATCAACATCCACTGAAGCATAACAAAACGGAGGAGCAAATGTTTAAAGATTACTTAAGGAGTGACATTATGTCAAGTCAGGAATCACTAATTATTCTGCCAAAATCAGATGTTATCGACACCACTCAAAGAGTTGAAAATTATCAATCAATTGATACCACAAATTATTATCATAGAGGAAGTAATTTGTTAAAACTATTGCAAGATATTGGAGCAGTGGTTTTTGATACAAATAATAGATTAGTTCTTTCTGCTTTCTTTACTAATAATGAACAAAAAGGTTCACTATCGCGAATACTAGGTTATGCAGCAGAAGGAGCTGTTGTTCGTGAGTGTAATACTAACCCTAGTAAAAATAAAATATGGGCTAATTACGCTCGAAAGTTAAAGCAAGATTCTAATGCCTTCATGCAGTTATTTAAATCTATTTATTATGAGTTTTTTTTAGAAAACCCTGATAATTATATTGCTATCGGAACAGGATTAGCTATAACAAAAACAGAATATTCTCATATTTATAGCCACAACAGCGACAGAGATATATGTTGGGTTAATAAATATAACGATGCCAAGCAACTTCTTACCGTAGGAGGCATTAAATGGAACAAACAAAATTTTGTTGGAATACAACTAAAAGTAAGTACAGGAATAAATGGTTATTACGTTACTAATTACTTTAAAAAAAAGCCGTATTATCAACTATATCCTGTTGTATATTTTGATCTTGGAGGTGATTTTTATAAAGTCAAAGATAACCTAATATATATTGATAGCCAAACAGTTAAACCAAATACTTTATTTTCTAATGAAGTAAATTATGGAGACTATTCTCGTGCTGAAATTGTAGATAGGATGTTAATACGAGGAAAAGATATTGATCCAAACTTACACGATGAACTTCTGTTTTACAAGCATTTACTTAGTCAAATATTAGCAGGAAAATACAGTTTATATGACTTAGGTAATGAAGATGTATTAATATCTTTAATTATTGAGTATGTTGGCAATAATGTTAGTAATTCAAGCCCAATTCTCAACATTTCTGTTTAGTTGGTTTAATGCTATTTTTTGACATAAAACAACCTTGAATTTATTTTTCCATGTTAACAGATTCTACCAAACCCCTCACGAGGTGACAACCCCGTGAGGTAAAACGGACTATTTTACAAAGTTAAAAGAATAGGTTAGTCGATATATCATTTAAGGAGTGTTAGTAATTTCCACAATCATTTCTCCTTGGCGCAATTGCTCTACCACATCAGGCAAAGTAGCCGTCAACAATTGTCGCAAGTTGCGGTTAGTGACATTGCCACAAGTTAGCCACAAAATTTGAGGCGGCGATCCTAAGCGACATACCAAGTCAATGAAGTCACTGTCTTTTGTCATAATCACAGCATTTTCGATTCGTGCTGCTTCAAAAATTTCGATATCTTGAGCATCCCGAAGTTCTAATTCTCGCAATGAACTCGCTTTTAACCCAAAGGTTTCTGTCAGCCAATTTGCCAGTGTGGGCGGCAGTTGAGCATCGATCCAAATCTTCATGCTGTTAGTCTAGGAAAATCAGTACGTCGTGCAGCAAAGATCAAACAAGCTTGAATATC
>DATNRE010000308.1:0-1773 GCA_036703685.1 Candidatus Obscuribacterales bacterium | reverse complement strand
CCAATAACAATTATTTTTGATGCCATTCAGGGGCGGATTAATAGAAAGATCATCTTTACAGATCCTATTATCCTCTACAATAGCATATTTTTTAGTCCCCCTAGTAACAGATGGCGAGCGCCTTAAATACTTCCCATCATTACCCGAATAAAAACCTGTCACCACAAAACAAATATCACCTACGGTGAGATGCTCAGAATTCAGAACTTGAGAAATCCAGTCTTTTGAAGACAGAAAAAAAGCCTGGGATGGGCTTTTAATAAGCTGACTGTATGAAAGTCTACAAACCTCATAATTTTTACTAGTATTGGTTAATAATTCAGCAAGCTCTGACGGTGAATGCAGACCATTATATACAGGAAAATTGTAATCAATATTGGGTTTTTCCTTGACAATAGATATTATACTCAATCCCGCATAGCCAAAGTTAACACCCGGAAAAAAATCGGAAGGAAAAAGGGTGATTGATTCTATTTTATAGTTACTAATAATTTCTTTTCGCAAACCTTGATGTTGATGGAGTGATAAATAGGTATCAGGAATAATAAAAACCAGGCGTCCCCCCTGTTTTAATAATTCCAGCGTCCGAATTAAAAATAAACCGTAGGTTTCCTTGGCGTATATATGGGGATATGCTGTTTTTAATTGTTTTCTTTTTTCCGGTGATTGATAGGCTCCATAGGGTGGATTAGCAATCACTCTATCAAATTTTGTGTTAGTGTTTAATAAGATAAAATCTTGATGTATGATCTCAATATTTTTTAGTTTATTGTATTTACTATTTAACTTATTTACGGCATTAATATTTAACTCATAGGCGGTAATTTCTGGAGTTAATTGTTGTTTTAATAACTCGTCAATAAATACACCCTCACCCGCACAAGGTTCAAGCACGGACATATTATAATCACATTTGAGGAGTCCTACCATATAGGAAGTAATATGATCACAATTAGTGTAATAGGCTTGAAATTTATCTTGCTTTCTCTTGGTGGGAGCTACCATGATAGATACTTAACTCAATATATTAACAATGCGTTACAATAATTGACGAGAAAGTGATTCTAGGATAAAAAATTAATGAAAACTGCGTTAATTACAGGAGCTTCTGTGGGAATTGGGGCGGCGTTTGCCAAGGAATTAGCATCTCGGAAAATGGATGTGGTTTTAGTGGCCCGATCTCAAGATAAATTAGAACAACTGGCCGAAAAATTGCGATCGCAATACAATATTAAAGCCCATGTCATTCCTCAAGATTTGACACAACCAGAGGCAACACAATCGGTTTTTGATGTAGTTTCTCAACAAGGATTAACCATTGATTTATTAATTAATAATGCGGGATTTGGAGACTATGGAACTTTTGCCGATCGCCCCTTAACTAAACAGGTGCAAATGATTCAGTTAAATATTACGGCATTAGTTGAACTGACTCATTTATTCTTAACTGATATGAAAAAACGGGGTTCGGGTGCGATCGTTAATATCGCTTCAATTGCCGGTTATCAACCCTTACCCTATTGTTCGGTTTATTGTGGAACAAAAGCCTTTGTTTTGAATTTTACCGAGGCTTTATGGGCGGAAAATAAAGACTCTGGAGTTAGATTTTTAGTAGTCTGTCCTGGGCCGACAGAATCTAACTTTTTTGTAGCCGCAGAATTTCCTCAAACCCTTTCCGGCGTTGGACAAAATTATACAACGGCGGAGGAAGTTGTTCAAGACACATTAAAAGCCTTAGAAAAAGACTTTTCCACCTTAGTAACCGGAGGATTC
>DATNRE010000307.1:0-14783 GCA_036703685.1 Candidatus Obscuribacterales bacterium | reverse complement strand
CGGACAACAAAAACAACAATCGGTACAACTCCGAACCTACACTTTAGAAAACCAAAGCCAACAAAATCAACTCCTGAAAAAACAAGGATTCAAAGTAGATCGTCAATTTATTACCATGGCGAAATCCTTAGAATCTCCCCTGTTTATTTCCCCATTTCCCTCGGATTTTAGCTTATCCCATTGCCAAGGAAAACAAGATCTTTCTGCTTGGGTGGATTTATTTAATGAATCCTTTATTGATCATTGGGATCATCATGAACTCACCCTAGAACAAGCCCAATATTGGCAGAATCAACCTGAATATCAACCCGAATTAGATTTAGTCGCCGTTGCTCCTAATGGAACCTTTGCAGCTTTCTGTAAATGTCAGTTAAACTCTGATCAAATCGGTTGGATTCAATGGTTAGGAACTCGACGAGGATTTCGGAAATTAGGCCTGGGAAAAGCCATGCTCTTTGCGGGTTTATCCCAACTGCAAAAAGCCGGAGCCACCACCGCCAAACTCAGCGTCGATGCCGATAGTTTGACCGGAGCCACTAAACTTTATGAATCCGTTGGTTTCCAACCCGTAGCCACTTGGTTATCCTGGGTTAAACCCTTATCCCGTCAAAATCTCAGCCAACTTTTCCCCCAACAAGCCACAGCCTAAAGAAGGTATACAATAAGTAGAGACGTGCCATGGCGCGTCTCTACAGGGGTTATCTATCCTCTCCCTGCTCCCCCTGCTCCCCCTGCTCCCCCTGCTTCCCCTGCTCCCCTTGCTTCCCCTGCCTCCCCTGCTCCCCCTGCCCTCTAACCTATGGCTTCTCTGGCGCGAAAAAATCTATTTGAAGATATTCCCCGTTTTTTAGTAGCTCAAGCGGGGATTATGTTTGCGGTGAGTTTAGTTACTATTCAAAATGGAATTTTAACCGGGTTTATTCGGTCTTCTTCTATCTTAATTGATCACTCAAAAGCTGATATTTGGATCGCTTCTAAAGACATGATTCACCTAGAGTTAACCATGCCTATTTCTTTAGAACGAATGACCCAAGCCCAAACCGTTGAAGGCGTTGAACGAGCCGAAGCCTTTATTTTTAGAAATGCCCGTTGGCGTGATCCCCTAGAGAATAAAATCCACGCTGTTACTGTGGTGGGTTTCGATCCCGATGGAGAATTATTTTCCCCTTGGAATATTATTCAAGGAGAGGCTCAAGCCCTAAAAAATCCTTATACAATTATAGTTGATGAGAGCAAATTAAATGCACTCAAAATTAAAAATATTGGTGATATTGCTAAACTCGGAGGATTAGAAGCCAAATTAGGAGGAATTACCCAGGGAACCCAATCAATTGTCAGTAATAGTTTTATCTTTACCTCTTTAAAAAATGCTAATGCTTATGTGAATAGCCCCGTAAAAACTCAAACCCTTTGTCAACTTCAAAATGATGATTTACAATGTACTCAAAGTTATGAAGATCAATCCTCTAATCAAAAACCTGTTAATGCTCCACCCCCAAGACAATTAAATCTAGCTGATCCTATTACATACGTTTTAATTAAAGCTAAACCCGATCAGGACTTAGCCCAACTCAAGCAAAAACTCCAAGAAACTTTACCCAATGATGTGCAAGTTTTGACCGGAGAAGAAATGTCAATGATCATGCAAACCTTTTGGCAAAAACGCACGGGGGTTGGATTTGTTCTCAGTTTGGGAGCGGCGGTCGGAATATTAGTCGGGATGGTCGTGGTCGGACAAATTCTTTATTCCTCCGTCAGTGACCACCTCAAAGAATTTGGGACTTTGAAGGCGATGGGAGCGTCCGACTGGGTAATTTACGGAATTATTTTAGAACAGGCTCTCTGGATGGCGGTTTTGGGTTATATTCCGGGGATGGCTCTATGTTTTGGTGTTGCCTATTGGGCGGGTGCGACCCAGGGAATTTTGATTTTAATTACCCCGTTATCGGCTTTGGGGGTATTCGGGTTAACGGTGGTTATGTGTACCGGGTCGGCGTTTTTCGCCATTCAGAAAGTCACGAAAGTTGACCCAGCAATTGTGTTTAAAGCCTAATAGGATTGAGCGTTTGTTTCTCCGTTGAGTCAGATCACAGGCAATTGAGAACGTTTGAGTTTAGAATAGTAATACTAAACTGTATAGGATAGTTCATGTTCCCATTCCTTCTCTGACAATCCCAGATTTCTTCAGTAAACTGATAATAAGCCCTGGTAATTTAGTTTATTAGATCTGTCAATTCCCTTTATAAGCCCACATCATAATTAATTAGTAACAATGATACGCACTCAAGTGAACGAGGCAAAGTCTACTATCACCCCCGATCGGACTGAATATTATTCAGCCAATGGCAAAGTTAAGCCGATTGGAATTCAGACTTGTCGTATAGAAATGGCTTATAAATCGGGACGACAAACCGTTCAAGTCCTGCAAAATATTGATTTAGAAGTCGAACAAGGGGATATTCAACTGTTAATGGGGCCGAGTGGATCGGGTAAAACCACATTACTCTCAATTATTGCCGGACTTTTAACTCCAACGGCGGGAAAGGTTTTTTTGTTGGGCGAAGAAATTACCAAATTGTCTCGGACTCAATTGGCAGAATTTCGTTTACATAATATTGGGTTTATTTTCCAAGGATTTAATTTATTTCCCGCGTTAACGGCTTTGGAAAATGTAGAATTAGCTCTCCATCTAAAAGGAATTCGGGGAAAAAATGCCAGAGAAGAAGCAAAAACTCGCTTAGAACAGGTTGGTTTACAGGATAAAATTCATCTGCTACCCCAGGATTTATCCGGCGGGCAAAAACAACGGGTAGCCGTGGCGCGCGCCTTAGCTGGGGAACCCCCCTTAATTATGGCCGATGAACCCACAGCCGCCTTAGATTCTACCAGTGGTCGGGCTGTTATTGATCTGTTAAAAACCTTAGCCAAACAAGAAAATACAACGGTATTAATGGTAACCCATGACCCTCGAATTATGGATGTGGCTGATAGTATTTTGACCTTAGAAGATGGCAGAATTAAAAATTAAATAACTAGGAAACCGGGTTTCTGGCTATTCAGCAACTCGGTTAGTTTTTCCAATTCTTTTGGGCCTGTTCTAAAACATAGGCAGAAACTTCTTGAATTTCGGCTTCCGTTAAGCGATCTTTGTACGCAGACATATTATTTTTACCATTAGTTACTAAACTTGAAATTGCTTCTAAAGTATCAACATGATTATTTTCTAAAGCTTTTTTCTTCAAGGTTTTTCCCCGTCGGACAATATTTCCTCCCCCAATATGACATCCTGCACATTGCGCCTCAAATATTTTTGCCCCCGTATCAATATTAACAGCTAAGGCAGTGGTATGGACAGAACCTAGAACTAAGGTTAAGGTTAAGAATAATATTAGAAGTAATTTGTTGAGCATTGTTTATCCTTGAGGTAACATGAACATCGAACCGTTAAAATTAGGGTAAATAATCAGAATCTAAAACCTCCTCTAAAGAAAATGGGGGTTCCGTGGGAAATAAATCACTCGATAAATTATAGGTTTTGAGAATATCTTTTCTAGCTCGATTATAGCAATCAAGGAATATTTCATCTAACAAATTCCTTAAACTGGGACTATCTTCTAAGGATAAATCTATTTGTAACCGTTGTTCTACTATAGTACGCTGCCATCCCCTAGCATTATATTCTTTTTCGCTTTGCCAATAGTTTAATTTTAACAAATGTTCAATCAACACAATTAGTCGGTTTTTTACTTCTTTTTTCTCACTTCTTCCCCTACTATCAATTTCCTCAATTAAATTATTAATATCTACCTGATTTAACTTGCCTTCTTGCAATAGTTTAGAAGTTTGAAGTAACCATAAATAATAATCTTGTTCATATAAAGTGTTGTTTTGAGATAAGGTTTCCATCGCATTAACCCTTTTGTTGAAAAGTCTATTAATTATAACATAAATAATATTAATTATAAACAACAGGAAGATTTTACCCCAATTCAATTAGATATGGTATAATCAACAATAGACAAAACTTAATTTTATTTCGCTTCTCATGTCGAATATTCCTCAAATTCTAGCTCAAGAACTGTCTCTTAAACCCTTCCAAGTAGAAAACGCCCTGCAACTGTTTTCTGAAGGAGCAACTATTCCTTTTGTGGCGCGATATCGCAAAGAAATCACCGGTTTATTAGATGAAATTCAACTGCGGGATATCTCGGAGCGTTATACTTATTTAACGGAATTGGAAGACCGAAAAAAAAGTATTTTAGAAGCGATCGCCTCCCAAGAAAAACTCACAGATGAACTGCGAGAAAAAATTGAAACCTGTTTACAAAAAACCGAATTAGAAGATCTATATTTACCCTATAAACCCAAACGCAGAACCCGCGCCACCGTTGCCAAAGAAAAAGGATTAGAACCCCTAGCACAATGGATTGCTAATTTTAATCAACCCAATTCTCCAACCTTTGATTTAAACGCTGAAGCAGAACAATATATTTCCGAAGAAAAAGGCGTTAAAACCGTTGAAGATACCTTAAATGGAGCCTCTGATATTTTAGCAGAAATCGTATCGGAAAAAGCGAATTTACGAGCCTATCTGAGAGAATATTTAATGAATCGAGGGGTATTTGTTTCCCTAGTTAAAGACGACTATCCCGAAGGAACCACTAAATTTGAAATGTATCGCCAATATCGAGAAAATGTACAGGATATTAAACCCCATAATTTGTTAGCATTATTGCGGGGAGAAACCGAAGGAATATTAAAAGTTGAGATTGAATTTGATCAAGATTTTGTGCAGTCCTATTTAGAATCCCAGGAAATTAAAACCAAAAATCCGATCATTAGAAAATTCTATCAACCGATGTTAAAAGATGCCTTTAATCGGTTAATGAAAACATCGTTAATTAGTGAAGTTAGAAGCGATCGCAAAACCTACGCCGATTTAGAATCAATTAAAACCTTTGAATCAAATTTAAGAGAATTACTACTCGCCTCCCCTGCGGGAATGAAACCCACCTTAGCCATTGACCCCGGGTTTAGAACTGGGTGCAAAGTTTCAGTATTATCAGAAACCGGAAAATTCTGTGAATATCATACGATTTTCCCCCATCAAGCGGAGGGTCAACGTCAAGAAGCGGCGAAAAAAGTTAAGCAATTAATTGATAAATATAAAATTGAATTAATCGCGATCGGAAATGGAACCGCCGGACGAGAAACCGATGAATTTATAACGGAAATTATCGCTAAATTAGAGCGAAAACCGATCAAAGTGATGGTGAATGAATCCGGTGCATCCATTTATTCCGCTAGTGATGTGGCGCGGCAAGAATTTCCCGATTTAGACTTAACAGTGCGGGGTGCAATTAGTATTGGACGACGGTTACAAGATCCCCTAGCAGAATTAGTAAAAATTGATCCAAAATCCATTGGTGTCGGACAATATCAACACGATGTAGATCAGAAATTATTAAAGAAAAAACTTGATGATACGGTTGAAAGTTGTGTTAACTATGTGGGAGTGGAATTAAACACCGCCTCTAAGGAATTATTAACCTTTGTGTCAGGAATTACCCCAACAGTGGCTCAAAATATTGTCAATTATCGCAATGAAAATGGAGCTTTTAAAACTCGAAAAGAACTGTTAAAAGTCGCTAAATTAGGCCCAAAAGCCTTTCAACAGGCGGCGGGATTTTTAAGAATTCGAGGAGGTGTTAATCCTTTAGATAATACCGCAGTGCACCCCGAAAGTTATGCGGTTGTGGAAATTATGGCGAAGGATGTAGGCGTTACCTTAAATAATATTAGTCAATTTAAGGATAAAATTAAATCGGTTAAACTGGATAAATATGTTACTGATACCATCGGAATTCCTACCTTAAAAGACATTATTAGCGAACTAGAAAAACCTGGACGCGATCCCCGGGCTGAGTTTAAATATGCCACCTTCCGAGAAGGAATTAAAGAAATAACCGATTTAAAAATAGGAATGGAATTAGAGGGAAGTGTAACAAATGTGGTGGCTTTTGGTGCATTTGTTGATATTGGAGTGCATCAAGATGGGTTAGTTCATATTTCCCAACTCGCCAATCAATTTGTCGATGATCCGAATAAATTTGTTAAGGTGGGACAGGTTGTTAAAGTGCGGGTAATGGAAATTAACGAGAAGTTAAAACGGATTAGTTTAACCATGAAATTGTAATCAAGGAGTTAAAAATTACTCGGAATTGGGGTTTAAGTTTGATTGAATCTCAACTTTTACCCTGATTTATAATAATAGCGATCGCCTTTAATTACAGGAGAATCTATGAATTTAACTACCCATGAACAGGACTTTTATGCCTGGACACAGGAACAATCAAAGTTATTAAAAACCGGACAACTCCATCAAATTGATTGGCAAAATATTGCTGAAGAAATAGAAGATATGGGACGCTCGGAAAAACGACAATTAGACAGCAGGTTAGAACTCTTAATTATGCACCTCTTAAAATGGCAATTTCAGCCTAACTTACGCTCTCGCAGTTGGCAATTAACCATCAAAGAGCAGTGCCTGCGTTTACAAAAACTTCTGCAAAAAAACCCTAGTCTTGAACCTAATTTAACTGAAGCGATAGAAGATGTTTATGCTTTGGCGACTCTGAGCGCGGAAAGAGAAACCGGGTTATCTTTATTTCCTGAAACTTGTCCCTATACCTTAACCGAGATTTTATCCCCAGAATTTTTACCTGAATAAACGACTTCCCCTCGTTTCTAGGTTCTACCTAGAAATGATATTAGGGTGGCTCTGCCACCTTTAACAAGAGGCGGAGCCTCTGATAAAATATTCCCAGGTAGAACCTGGGAACTAGGCAAAATTTGTCCCCCAGCTAGTTCAGAAAACTATTAATATTACTGAACCACCCCAAAAATTAATCAATAATTCTATAAATATTTTAATTGATATAGTCTTAAAAACATGGTTAGCAAAGTTATAAAATACGAAAGATATATCAGTGTTGTTTTCAGTTATTTTAACTCAACCTACAGGTAATTTTATTCTGTTTAGGGGCATTTTATTTATATCTTGATGATTGTTTTCTAATTCTTCAGAAACATCTAATACTGTTGATAGTGATGCTTCAAATTCTTCTGGTGTCATTCTCAACAACGCTGGAATAACTGCTACTTTTTTACCCTTGAGTAAAATCGTTACCTCGAAATCTGCACCCAAACCATCTAAATAAGCTAAAACCGATTCAAAAGCATGATCATTATTAGCACTTTCTAACTTAGAAACCCAACTTTGACCTACTCCCATTTTTTCAGCTAATTCCGCTTGGGTTAAACCTGATTTTTTTCGCAAGTTTCGCATCACTTGAGTTAAGGTTAATCTAAATAATTCCTGTCTTTCAATGAGTTGCATTTCTGGGGTATCAGGAATAATTTGCTCAAGGAAAGCGAGAACATCTTGAATATTTGTTTCTGTCATTAATTTCTCTCCTGTTGTTGAATGATGCGATCGCGTCGTCTAACCGCAATACTAATTTCCGCTTTAGGTGTTTTGCGACTTTTCTTTTTAAACCCATGTAATAGGACAAAACGCCTTCCAACAAAAGCACAAAGAAAAATTCGCGGATTATTGGGTGTATTATCTAATCGTAATTCATACAAATTTGTTTCCGTTACGATTTTATCTAAAATATCAGATCTTTCTCTTAATAATCTTAATCCATAACTCCTCAACAATTTTAGGCGAAGTTGTAATTGCTTCAGTTCCCCTGGTGTCAATGATGGATCTTTGATAAACTCCTGAACAGGTGCAGTTCCATCAGACTCAATGTAAAACTCGATTTGCCATTCTTCTGTCACGCCTTAGCATTAGTCCTCATTTATTCTAAATTTGTCATATTTTATGATAACACAATTTCACCAAATCTTCAATTATTGAACATAACCGAAAATTCCCGTATTCAGTAAATCTACGATAACGCTAAGATAATTAAGGACTGTACCACTCGAAATGTAGTGAACTCAAAATTGCTCTCTGACCCCCTACCCTATCCCAACAACACCCCCAACACCATCCGCATTCGGGGGGCGAAACAACATAACTTGAAAAATGTTGATTTGGAGTTACCCCGCGATCGCCTTATCGTTTTTACGGGGGTTTCCGGCTCGGGGAAATCGTCCCTCGCCTTTGATACCATCTTCGCCGAAGGTCAGCGCCGCTATGTGGAGTCCCTGAGCGCCTACGCCCGCCAATTCCTCGGACAACTGGATAAACCCGACGTCGATGCCATCGAGGGGTTGAGTCCCGCCATTTCCATTGACCAAAAATCCACCTCCCATAACCCCCGGTCTACCGTTGGGACGGTGACGGAGATTTATGATTACTTGCGGTTGCTGTTTGGTCGGGCGGGACAGCCCCATTGTCCGATGTGCGATCGCAATATTGCCCCCCAAACTATTGATGAGATGTGCGATCGGATCATGGAACTCCCAGACCGCACCAAATTCATGATCCTAGCTCCGGTTGTTAGGGGAAAAAAAGGCACCCACCGCAAGCTATTATCGAGTTTAGCCTCCCAAGGATTTGTGCGCGTTAGGGTGAATAATGAGGTTTTGGAACTCTCAGAAAATATTGAATTAGATAAAAACCATACCCATAATATTGAAATTGTTATTGACCGCTTAATTAAAAAACCAGGACTACAAGAACGTCTGGCCGATTCCTTAACCACCTGTTTAAAACAATCGAATGGAATTGCAATTATCAAACTCTTAGATGATAATTCTGAAGATCAAAAAGATCCAGAATATCACGATCGCCCAGAACCCGATAACTTTGAACCCCCCTCAATTAAAGGGGTAGAATCTTCACAATTAGTCTTTTCTGAAAACTTCGCTTGTCCTGAACATGGGGCGGTGATGGAAGAACTTTCTCCTCGGTTATTTTCCTTTAATTCTCCCTTTGGGGCTTGTCCGAGTTGTAATGGTTTAGGACATCTTAAAACCTTTTCCCCAGAGTTAGTCATTCCCGACCCCACTCAACCCGTTTATACGGCCATTGCCCCTTGGTCAGATAAGGATAATTCCTATTATTTATCCATCTTACATAGTGTGGGTCAAGCCTTTGGTTTTGAGATTACCACTCCTTGGAATCAACTCACAAAAGAACAACAACAAATTATCCTTTCTGGTTCAGAAGAACCGATTTTAATTGAAACTGATTCTCGCTATCGAGAAAACAAAGGTTATTATCGACCCTATGCCGGGGTATTGCCCTTATTACAACGTCAATATCAAGACAGTGCTTCCGAATTACAAAAACAAAAATTAGAACAATATTTAATTGATCAACCCTGCGAAGTTTGTCTGGGAAAACGACTCAAACCCGAAGCCCTAGCGGTGCGAGTCGGACAATATCAAATCGATGAATTAACAGGAGTTTCAATTCAGGATTGTTTAAACCGAATTAATCAGTTAAACCTAACCGAAAGACAAGCCAAAATAGCGGAATTAGTCCTGCGGGAAATCAGAGCCAGATTGCAATTTTTACTGGACGTGGGATTAGATTATTTAACCCTAGCTAGAACCGCCTCTACCCTATCAGGAGGAGAAGCCCAACGGATTCGGTTAGCCACCCAAATTGGAGCGGGTTTAACGGGGGTTTTATATGTCTTAGATGAACCCAGTATTGGGTTACATCAACGGGATAATACAAAGTTATTAAATACCTTAATCAAATTACGGGATTTAGGCAATACTTTAATTGTGGTTGAACATGATGAAGAAACTATTCGGGCGGCGGATCATTTAGTAGATATTGGGCCGGGGGCGGGGGTGCATGGCGGTGAAATTGTTGCCCAGGGAAATATAGAGGTTTTATTAAATGCTGAAACCTCTTTAACCGGGGCTTATCTATCAGGAAGAAAGCAAATTGAAACCCCCGCAGAAAGAAGAAAAGGCAATGGAAAAACCATTAAATTAATTAATGCTACCCGCAATAACTTAAACAAAATTACCGTCGAAATTCCGTTAGGAAAACTGGTGAGTATTACGGGGGTTTCGGGTTCGGGAAAATCAACTTTAATGAATGAATTACTGTATCCGGCTTTACAACATCATTTCACCCGGAAAGTTCCTTTTCCCAAGGATTTAAAAGCCATAGAAGGGTTAGACGCATTGGATAAAGTGATTGTAATTGATCAATCTCCCATTGGTCGCACCCCCAGATCTAACCCCGCAACTTATACCGGAGTTTTTGATATTATTCGAGAGGTTTTTACCGAAACTATTGAAGCTAAAGCCCGAGGTTATAAAGCCGGACAATTTTCGTTTAATGTTAAAGGAGGGCGGTGTGAAGCCTGCGGGGGACAGGGTGTTAATGTGATTGAAATGAACTTTTTACCCGATGTTTATGTGCAGTGTGAAGTGTGTAAAGGAGCTAGATATAATCGAGAAACTTTACAGGTTAAATATAAAGGATATTCGATTGCAGATGTGTTAAATATGCCCGTAGAAACGGCTTTAGAAGTGTTTCAAAATATCCCCCGGGCGGCGAGTCGTTTACAAACTTTAGCGGATGTGGGTTTGGGCTATATTCGGTTAGGACAACCGGCGCCGACTTTATCAGGAGGGGAAGCCCAACGGGTTAAATTAGCTTCGGAATTATCAAAAAGAGCCACGGGAAAAACGTTATATTTAATTGATGAACCCACAACCGGTTTATCGTTTTATGACGTGCATCAATTATTAAATGTATTACAAAGATTGGTGGATAAAGGTAATTCTATTTTAGTGATTGAACACAATTTAGATGTGATTCGTTGTGCAGATTGGGTGATTGATTTAGGGCCAGAGGGAGGGGATAAAGGCGGAGAATTAATTGCGCAAGGAACCCCGGAAGATATTGCTAAAAATGCTAAATCTTATACGGGGATTTATTTAAAACAAGTGTTAAAACAACATCTTGCTAAGGTTGATACTTTGGAATAAATAATAATGAGCAAGTCATCATAAGATTTAATCTTTACTCAAAATAGTGTTTGACGCTATGATAGTATTTTGCTATGATCAAATAGGATGATTCAAAATTTTAGGTGTAAAGAAACTGAACGCTTATTCAGGAGACAGTATTCTCCCAGACTCCCACCGTCAATACAACGTATTGCTCAACGTAAATTGGCGATATTGGATGCGGCTGAGAAAATAGAAGATTTGCGAGTTCCTCCTGGAAACCGTTTGGAAAAGTTAAAAGGCGATCGCCAAGATCAATATAGTATTCGTATTAATGAGCAATGGAGAATCTGTTTTAGATGGGATAATGGCAATATATTAGATGTAGAAATTGTAGATTATCATCGTTAAACTTATGATCGAACCTAAGTTAGAACCCGTTCACCCTGGTGAAATTCTATTAGAAGAATTTTTGAATCCGATGGAGATAACCTTAGAAAAGTTAGCCGAGGATATTCATATTTCTTTGATAAAAATTGATGAGATTATTCAAGGAAAATCTTCGATAACCGCAGATATTGCTTTGAGATTGTCGAAATATTTTGAACTCTCAGAACGATTTTGGTTAAACCTTCAAATTAATTATGATTTAGAATTGGCAAAAGATCAGTTAGAAGATCGGTTAGAGTCTGAAGTATTAAAGTTTAGTAAACAGTCAAAATGATCAAATATTTACAATTTAATTAATCATTATAGCGATCGCTCATCCCCCAGTTTATCAAAAATATCCATTTTTGAGGCTAATTTGGGGATATAATTTCTGTGCTTTCTACAAAAATATCAGTTTTTCAGAAATCGAATATTGTCGAGTTGTAGTTAAGGTCTAAGTTACTCAACCTATGGTATCAAACTGTTTACCAGTATTGATAGGTGTGGCTTTTTGTTTTGAGCTATTTTAGTAAAAGGATGAACTTAATATGCAACTCAGCAACCATGATAGAATAGGTCAATCTTTGACATTATTAAGTCAAGCATTATCTCCTTATGTCGAGCAAAAAATGAGGGAAGTTTACAAAGATGAATGGTTTGATAATGCTAAACAATACTTATTACGAAACAGGAATTTTAATCGCAGCGATGAAGAAGTTTTTCAAGACGTTCATGTATTATTGACTATCATAAACAAACAATTTGATCGAGTTTTTAAAAAATACTTATCTTCCGAAAAGGGTTTGGTTAGCGAACTGATTGAAGTCCGAAACAAATGGGCACATAATAATCGCTTTTTAGCAGAAGACGCTTTTCGGGATTTAGATAGTATTCATCGGTTACTTGTAAAAATTGGTGCTGAACAGGAAAAGGTCGTTTACGATCATAAACAAATTGTTTTACAACGTGTTTTTCAAAAACAATCTAATTTTTCTCAAGCTCAAATGTCTCAAGCAGATGAACAAATTCGAGAGCAATTGAAAGAACTTTTAGATATCATTCCGTTTCAAGATGCGAGATTATTATTACGAGCATTAACCCATCGCAGTTATATGTTTGAAAATCCCACTAAAACACAAGGAGATAACGAACAACTGGAATTTTTAGGGGATTCTGTATTACAATTTTTAGCAGGAGATTATGTCTATGAAAAATATTTTGGTGAACAGGAAGGACAATTGACCCAGAAACGAGAAAAAATTGTCAGTAATGAAGCATTAGCAATATTAGCTCAGAATTTTAATTTGGGAAAATGGATAAAATTAGGGAGAGGCGAAGAATTAAGCGGAGGTCGGACAAATCCAACTTTATTAAGTAATACCTTAGAAGCGGTCATTGGAGCTTATTATAAAGATTCTGGTATTGATGCAGTTTGGGAATGGTTAAAACCGATGTTAGAACAATTAGAAACCATCAAAATAGAGCCTAACTGTTCTCAGGTATTGAATGATGCTAAAAATACTTTTCAACATTGGGCGATAACTAATCATAAACAAAATCCTGAATATATTGTTATTCAAGAATCTGGAAATGCTCATAATAGAGTCTTTACTGTAGCAGTTAAAGTCAATGGTATTAGTTATGGTCAGGGAACAGCTACAAGGATAAGAGATGCAGAAAAGCAAGCTGCTACCCTAGCTTTAAATAAATTAGGGTTAATATAAAATGATTTGTAGGGGAGGGTTCACTCAGAGCATTATAACTCACACTCGATGTTTCTAAACCCGCCCAGACTCACAATTGATGTTTATAAACCCGCCCAGACTTTTTCAAGATCGATTATTCTGCATCTCCTTCTATTTCTGGTTCTTTCACCTGAATTGAGATTTTAAACCCTAAAATATTAAGTAATTCAACAAAAGTATAAATTTCTGTACAACCGCTTACTGTTAAACAGTCATAAATTTTTTCTTGCTTTTTAATCAGGTCTTCGGATAAAAGATGCTGACTAGAAAAAGCTCTCATGATATCTTCAATAGCCGCGATTAATAGTTTGGGTTCAGGATTTTCTTCTTCTAAAACAACTTCTAAATAAACTGCTGCTTCTTGAGGATCTTTCAGAGATTCTATAAAAGCATCTTTCCAGCTATCACTAATGGGAGTTTTAACGTCTTGCATTGTAGTTTCTCCAGTATTCTTTGGCTTTTTCAATATCTTGTTGTTGAGTGCTTTTATCTCCACCACATAAAAGGAGTATCAGGGTTAACCCGACTTGTCCAAAATAGATTCTATAACCAGGGCCATAATTGATTTTGAATTCATAAACGCCCTCACCTAATGAACGATAATCTCCCCAATTGCCTAAATGAATTCGCCTCAACTTAGTTTGAATTTTCAATCTAGCTTTTCGATCTCGCAGGGAGTCTAACCACTCTGCAAACGGAACTCTACCTTCTGGTGTAACATAACGTTGAATCTCCCTAGGTTGACTTTCCATCATTATTATTATAGCGATCGCTCATTCCCAATTTTATCAAACCTGTGCATTATTAGCGTAAATTTTGGAATGGCATTTCTCTGTTAACAAGGGACGGGTTAATTAAGATTTATGCTAATTAACAAAGATTGTCTTGAACCCGCCCAATTGGGTTATATTAGGATAATGATCAAAAATTTAAGCTCGATGACTATTACTAAATTTATTAATAAAATAGTTCAAGGAGATTGCATCGAAGTGATGAAAAACTTCGAGAATGACTGTATTGATATGGTCTTAACTTCCCCTCCCTATGATAACCTGAGAAAATATAAAGGTTTTGTCTTTCCCTTTGAAGATATTGCTCGAGAATTATACCGTGTAATTAAACCAGGGGGGGTTATAGTTTGGGTAGTTGCTGACGCCACGATTGAGGGAAGTGAAACCGGAACTAGCTTTAAACAAGCGCTCTTTTTTAAAGAAATTGGTTTTAATCTTCATGATACCATGATCTTTAAAAAAAGAAATCCCATCCCCCAAATTTATCGACGCAGATATAGTAATGAATTTGAATATATGTTTATTTTAAGTAAAGGTCAGGTTGCTACCCATAACGCCTTGATGGTAGACTGTTTACACGCCGGATTAGAACTAAATGGCACAACCTACAAAAATTATTCAAAAGATGATCAAAAACGTTCAAAAATGGCAAAACCTGTAAAGAATCAAAAAATTAAAGGCAATATTTGGGAATATGTGGTGGGAAAAAATCTCGAAGATCAAGAAGCAAAAAATCACCCCGCACCCTTTCCCTGTGAGTTGGCTCGGGATCATATTTATTCTTGGTCAAATGCTGGGGATTTAATACTTGATCCCATGTGTGGAAGTGGGACAACTTGCAAAGTTGCTCAACAAATGGGGAGAAATTTTATCGGCATTGATA
>DATNRE010000306.1:0-7959 GCA_036703685.1 Candidatus Obscuribacterales bacterium | reverse complement strand
TGTTAATCCAGAACTGGGTTTATTTTGGGTAATTGATTATCGCATATATCAGCCAGAGTATGATGATCAAACCAAAGCTGAATCTTTGTCAAGTTATTTAATCAAAGAATTGAATTTTCCTTCGATAAAAATGGAACTTGTTTGATTGTTTTGGGTTTATTTTTAAATAAATAATCAGGACTTTTTAGGGTGATTGCTATTATCATTGGTATGCGATCACCTACTTTTGATACGCTATATATAGCGTGCTTGCGTAAGTCCTGATTTAAGTAATCGTTCAAACCCTTTGTTTTTAGCATATTTGAGTCATCAAAATTTGTAAGCAGTGGGAAAGAATAAAAAAATAGTGGTTGCGAGTGAAGAAGCGATCGCTTTTCTGATATGGGAATTTAATCAGGTTGTGGAGCGATCGCTCTTCAGGGGAGGTGACGTTGAGGGGCGATCGCCCTTTTAATGCGTAAAATTCATCAATTTAGGGAGCGATCGCCCTGTTGATGTCGGAATTTACTCAAGAAAGAGAAACACCGTTTAACGAGTTGCTCGGATTTGTGAAAAGCTCGATTCAGCTTCTTGACAAAAACTAAAAACGACTTTTACCGCTTAATCATTAATTTCAAAAACCATTAATTTCAAAAACCCAGATCGGCTTGCCATTTTTTTCCGTGAGATAAGCACGATTGCTCCCTGCGGATTTATCGCTCGGATCGTCCATATTATCCCAGGTTTTCTTCAGATTATCACCCCACTCCATCGCGATCTTTCGTGAACTATTCAAAGGATAGGAGGCGGCTATGACAATTTCTCCGTAAGGCAAAGCGTATTTACCAGCAAATGAAAAGCTTTTCGCTCTCATCAGCTTTATATCGATCGTATGGGGTTCGATATCCTCGAACGGCCAATTAGAGGAATCGTTATATGCGCCAGTGCGTTTTAGTTTATAGTCAGTGTTGTTGCGAATAATGAAGGTGAAATCATTTTGGCTCAGGAGTTCCGATATTCTTTTTTGAATATCCCCTAGACTTTCCTTAAGGATATCGACAGTTTTTTGTATGTCAACGTCTTTAACCGGAACTGAAAAACTTTCTACTTTGAAATCAGACATAACATCTCCTAGTTAAATTCAGGACTTTAACCTGTGTTATATTTATCAGACGACTAACCAAATTAATTTCTGAATTTTTTGAGTTTTTGGATTTTTTCCTAATTTGGTTCGCGCCATGAAACCCGATGGGAACATCAACAACTTTCTTGATTAGTAAAGGTCGCTAAAAAAAGCCATCGCCTTCGTGGAATCAAAAAGAGGAGGCGATCGCTGCCATCATTTTTTTACTGAGATATACGAAGGTGATCGCATCTCTTGTTAATACTTGATCGAGAGCGATATCACATATGATGATTGAGAAATGCTGCATAACAAAATGCCAGAATATTTATTTATATAGACGCAGGGGTGCAATGGGGATAGTTAATTAACCCCCAGCAGCAACAGAAATTTACCGCCTCGGAAAAGAGGTGGAAGTGCGGGATTTGCCCACAGAGTTATCGGGTGAAGAAATATTGCCTGGGTTTAGCTTGAGTCTATCCCGATATTTGTAAAAGTATTTATGCAGGGGAAAGTGGATTCCCGCGAAGGCGGGAATGACAGTAGGGTATTGGTAGGGGTGTCCTGGTCTTGTATGAAATCAGATGTTTGAGCCGATTCTCGGTTGAGTTCTATCGCCTCTTGGTCTGTTGTTTCTCCCTGACTGTCGGTGGGAGCCAAAAACTGGGTTTGTTCCTCTGGTTTTGGGTTGGCATATTCGGTATTCACACCGGAAATAGATGGCTCAGTCTCAGGGGCGATCACTTCAACTTTAGCAATTTTCTTCCTAACCTTCTTAGACTTAATCGGTTTAGCCTCCACCTTGGTTGTGTCGGATTTAGTATCAGCGTCCCCAATAAAATAACCCCGCAATTCCTTTACTAAAATTCCCCGCGCCTGCGAAATACGCTTGCAAACATTCTGGTAGGAAATTCCTTGCCTTCCGGCTATCTCTTGATAAGACAATTCCTCATAAAAATGCAGGATAAACGTCTCGCGGATTTTAGTGGGTAATTCATCAATAGCGGCGCGAATGACCCGGTTTTTATCGTCACGCTCTAAGGCACTTCCGGGCGTGTCGTCAACCAGCACCCATCCTATATCCTCCCGCTCCCCATACACTTCTATATTCTCAACTTGGTTGGCACAAGGGCGACGTTTTAAATCGATCCAAAAATTCCGAGTCAGGGTCGTTACCCAAGACTTGAAATTTTCAATTTTTCCTGCGTACTTTTGTGCTTTTTCCAACGCTTTGAGCATCGCCTGACTTAGCAAATCTTCAGCTTCGATAGAATTGCCATTCATCCACTTAACACAGCAACGAAATAGGTAGTCTCGATGCTGTTCAAACAGTTGCCAAAAGGCATTAATTTCGCCCTGAGCAAGGCACTGCAAAAGTTGCTGTTCTTCCGTTGGGTTTGGGAGGGAATTAATAGCAGCTTGCATTACCATAATTCGATTGAAAAACAATATAGAGGGTAAATTTTTGTAAGGGTGATTTATCAGTCACCCGAACTCAGTAAAATTAAGCAAAAGGAACGGAGAACAAAGTGCCGCCCTCGGTATAAGGCAGAATCCCCTCAAGCTCAATACCCGGAAAGTTTCGCTCTGTCAGTATATCTGCTACATGATCCAGCTTGGTGTGACCATCCCCTTTTTGGGCATAAATTCTGGTGCTATTTTAACATTCCTTATTCTCCGTTTCCAGATTTCTTTTGGGTTAGCGATCGCTAACTCCTTAGTACGCTACATATAGCGTCACTGCCTAAGTCCTGTTCAAGGAGTCGCGGGGCAAATATCAACTCAATGCACCATAATCTTTAAACGGTGTATAGAAAACCCTACAAAATACGAATAAATTCTAAGGGTAAACCATCGGCATCCGCAATAAACATCACCTCATAAACCCGCTCTCCAATCATTTGTTGCATGGGTTTTAATAAAACCGTTAAGGGTTGAAATAAATCAGGCTGTTCTTTAACCCTCCTATTAAACTGATCAGTTAAATGATTCAGCCAACTTGTCAGATCGCCAACCTCCAGGGTTAAATCAAAAGAAAGATGATAATAACCCACATAATGTTCATCTGCAAAGGCATCGGGAGCCGGTTTTGGTTGGGGAATTTCAATTAATTCGATCCGTCCGTTTAAACCTTCCATCCAACAGGCTAAGGTGTATCCCGTGGTAAAGCGTTCACATACGGTAAATCCCAGGGTTTCATAAAAAGCGATCGCTCGATGAATATTAGGAGTGCGAATTGAGGCATGGTGCATAATAATTCCCCCTATTCAAACAATCGAAAATAGGGATAGCGCACAGCAGTTCCCTCTCCCTGCTCTTTTTCCAAATCAAAATTAATCACATTCCACCGGGGTTCATCCTCGGCATCGGGGCTAAATTCCACGGGTAAACCATATAATTTGGGTTCTGTCCCCTCGGTTCCATTCCGCCAGGGAGTACCGCCTTCGAGATAGGTACTAATTAAATCTTGATAGCGTTTAGCGATAATCACACGGGTTGCCCGGTAGCCTTGAGTATAGAGTCGGTCTAAGGCTTCATGAATCTCAAATCGAATCCCGTCGGGATGGGTATGTTGTCGATACCATTCCCCTTGCCATTCACGCCAATGACGACCAGACTGCAAGTGAACCAACTCCCTTGTATTGGGGTCAGATTCAAACGCACCATGACGGGGACACAAATAGGTATCCGTCAGCGTGAGGGCAGCAATGGGCTGACGGCAATGGGGACAACTAATTTCAGGGCCAAAAATAGGGTACTGCAAGGCAGAATTTATCATGGAACGATTTTAGACCAAGGCTTGTTTGATGGCTACAGAAATTTTACTTCTGAACTAAACTTTTAGAGACGAGACCATAGAAAGAAATATTATGCCCATGTCTGAGCAATCTTTGCCCCTTTCCCAACCCTATTGGCCGAATGTAGATCTGTCCCCGGCGGCTTTTGTTGCTCCCAATGCAGTTGTGATGGGGTTTGTGGAAATCGGGGCGGGGGCGAGTATTTGGTATGGAGCCGTTATCAGGGGGGATGTGGAACGAATTGTAATTGGGGAAAAAACCAATATTCAGGATGGTGCTATTTTACACGGCGACCCGGGGAAAGTCACCTTCTTAGAAGATTATGTAACCGTAGGTCATCGGGCGGTGATTCATGGAGCCCATATTGAACGGGGAAGTTTAATTGGAATTGGGGCTGTTGTCTTAGATGGGGTACGGGTGGGAACCGGAAGTATCATTGGGGCGGGTTCGGTGGTCACAAAAGATGTGCCTCCGTTTTCTCTAGTTGTGGGTGTTCCTGCTAAACGCCTAAGAGATGTTTCTCCCGATGAGGCGGCGGATTTAATCGAACACGCCAGACGCTATGAAAAATTAGCCCTAGTTCATGGGGGAAAAGGGACAGATCTCGGGTTTCTAACAACTCAAGAGGATTGAAAAATTCTCTGATATTAAAATGTCAAGATTGATTTTCACAGTATTATAAAATTTCATTACCTTAAATTTCACGAGTGTCCCAATGCAATCCAAAACTATTCAGTTATTTCTCGCCATTGGTTTAGCCACAACTTTAGGAGCCTGTGGTGGAGGTAATCAAGAAGAAGGTGCCAAACCAGGAGAAACCCCTGTGACTGCACCTGCTCCTCAAGCTCCAGCAACTCCAGCGCCTTCCCCATCTTCAGACGGTGACGACAATGACAACGACAACGACAACGACAACGACAACGACAACGATGACGACAACGACAATGATGGCGAAGGTGGAGAAGGCGGAGAAGATTAATTAAAGCTAGGGGAGAGATATTTTATCTATGCCTTGAAGATTAATTCCCCGGAGGAAATTTTCCCTCCCTAACTTCGATACAAAACTCCTGCACAGCCTGGGTAATAGTTTGTTGTAGATTAGTGTAGGTTTTGGCAAAGGGGGGTTGCCATGCCGATAATCCCAAAATATCAGAGGTCACTAATACCTGGCCATCGCAGCCTCCCCCCGCCCCAATACCAATGGTCGGAATCCCTAATTTTTGGGTGATATCTTCAGCTAAATCCGAGGGAATATGTTCTAAGACCACACTGAAAGCCCCAGCTTGCTCTAAGGCGATCGCTTCTGCAATAATTCGTTCAGCCTGATCGGATGTTTTTCCCTGTTTACGATACCCACCAAATTGATGCACCGATTGGGGGGTGAGTCCCACATGACCCATCACCGGAATCCCAACTTGGACTAACTGACCTACGGTTTCTGCCATCAGAGGATATCCGCCCTCGAGTTTTACCCCTTGAGCACCCGTTTCTTTGAGAATCCGTCCGGCGGAATGAATCGCTTGTTGGGGACTTTCTTGATAGGTTAAAAAGGGTAAATCAACGACTAATAAGGCTTGTTTTACCCCCCGTCGTACCGCTTTGGCATGATGAATTATTTCATCTAAGGTTAAGGGTAAAGTGGTATCGTAGCCTAACCCGACCATCGCCAGAGAATCCCCGACTAAAACAATATCAATTCCGGCTTGATCGATCAATTGAGCGATCGCATATTCATAAGCTGTTAATACGGTAATGCGTCGCCCTTGCTGTTTCCATTGACTTAATTCTTGGGTTGTAACTGGCATTTAATAACTTTAGATAATTTGATCAGATTGAATAGCACGCCACTTGAGTTTAGAATGAAAGAGGAGTTGATCTGCTTCAATCTCAACTCCTCCGAACCTGCCACATCTTCCGCCTGATAAAGCTCAGACCATATCAATAATCGGCTCTTGGGGGGAGAATTTCTGCCCCCAACCGTAGCCATGAAAAAAACTATAGGGGGGATTGTTATGAAAATTTTATTAGTCGAAGATGACCCACTCACCAGTACCACCTTATCGGAAATTTTACTCGCCCATCAGTACACCGTAAATACCGTCACCGATGGACTGACAACCTTAGAAATGGCCGAAACCTTTATCTATGACTTAATTCTATTAGATATTGGTATTCCTAAACTAGACGGCATCAGTGTTTGTAAGCAGTTACGCAGCAAAGGATATCAAAATCCCATTTTACTCTTAACAGCTAGGGATAGTAGCACCGACCGGGTGATGGGATTAGATGCAGGAGCCGATGATTACGTTGTTAAACCCTTTGATATTAACGAATTAATGGCAAGAGTCCGGGCTTTATTACGCCGAGGAAAATCTGTTTCTACGGCGGTCATGACCTGGGAAAATCTCAGTTTTGATCCGATTAATAACGAGGTCAAATCTGGAGAGAGATTAATACATTTGACATCAAAAGAATATTGTTTACTTGAATTATTTTTACTCAATCCTAAGCGAATTTTTAGCCGGAGGGCGATTTTAGATCGTCTCTGGGATTTCGCCGAATCTCCAGGGGAAGAAACCGTTAGTACCCATATTAAATGTTTGCGACAAAAACTCAAAGCCGCTGGCAGTGCCGACCCCATTGAAACGGTACATGGTTTGGGCTATCGTTTGCGATCGCCGGTTAGTCCATCTGCCTCTAATCCCGTTGAGTCCAAACCGCCAACCACCCCTAGCACCTCTCGACAAGAAATCACCCAGATTACCTCTAGGATTTGGGAGAATTTTAAGGATAAGGTGAAACTCCAAATTGAGATTTTAGAACAGGTCGCCCCCGCCCTACTCCAAAGAAAACTCACCGCCGAACTTCAGCAACAAGCTAGAAACGAAGCCCATAAATTGGCCGGATCTCTAGGGATTTTTGGACTACGGGAAGGCTCACAAGTGGCCAGAGAACTGGAATATTTACTGGAATCCCCCAAAATAGAAGTTAACCAAGCTCAGTTGATTTCGGATTTAGTCGTTAGTCTAAGTCTTGAAGCTAGTCGCGAAACCCTATTAACGCCCCTGTCTTCTGAACCTGTGGCCTACTCGCCCTTAATTCTGATTGTCGATGATGACTTAATGTTAGCCGAAAGAATTAGGGTAGAAGCGATCGCCTGGGGATTAAGAATTGAAATGGCGACGGATCTCCCGGTGGCTCGCAAAATGATTTTCCAAAACCCCCCTAATATTATTTTACTGGATTTAACCTTTCCCAGTCCTCAAGAAGATGGTTTAACCCTATTAGAAGAACTCAGCCATAGGATTCCTCAAATTCCAGTGATTACTCTAACGGGAAGGCAAAGTTTAAGCGATCGCGTCACCGTCGCCCGTTTAGGAGTTAAGAGATTTTTACACAAGCCCTTACCTGCTTATGAAATCCTCAAAGCAATTACGGAGGTACTATCCCAGTCTCGGTCAGGGAAAGGAAATCGAGTTTTAATTGTCGATAATGATCCTGAGCTTTTAACCTATATTTCTAGCTTGTTAGAAGCCCAGGGTTTAAATGTCACTACCCTACAAAACTCCGAACAATTTTGGGAGATGTTACTTGATTGTCGTCCCGATCTCTTGATTTTAGATTGGGAAATATCGGGTTTCACTGGCTTAGATCTCTGTCAAGCGGTGCGAACAGATCAAAGATGGTGTCATCTCCCGATCATCTTTTTTTCTGTACATACAGATGAAACCTCTATTCTGCAAGCCTTTGCCGTGGGCGCTTCAGATTACCTGAGCAAAACCATAGCCCCAGAAACCCTAATTACCCAAGTTTTTCGCCGTCTGCAACCGGTGTAATGGGTAATGGGTAATAGGTAATGGGTAATGGGTAATAGAAAGAGTTTACCTCCCCTGCTCCCCCTGCTTCCCCTGCTCCCTCTGCCTCCCCTGCCTCCCCTGCCTCCCCTGCCTCCCCTGCTCCCCCTGCCTCCGCCTATTCCCTGTTCCCTGTTCCCTGTTCCCTGAATCTTTGTTACTTAAGTTTACAATTGCGAGAGTGTTGATTGATCAAAGGATTAAC
>DATNRE010000305.1:0-3923 GCA_036703685.1 Candidatus Obscuribacterales bacterium | reverse complement strand
TAATGGATTGGTCTTCGCCATTGTCTCTAACAAAATATTGATTTCCGAAGCGAGTTTGTAACTCTACCCAGAATGTTCGGGATAGGAAGGGGTAAACCTGACGACCGACGCTAAAGTTAAGGATATTTCCCCCCCGTTCATCAGCGACGACTAAAACGCTTCTATCATCTAGTCCCCAATATTCCTTAACGGCGCGACCGGGGGTTTGGTCAAATTGAGTTAATACCCGAACTTTCCAACCGGTTTGGGTTTCAAAATCTTCGATATCCTTGGCTAATAGATTCTCTTGGACATCGGTAAAAATTCCCGCCAGGTCAATCACTGGAGTTTGAATCTCAGGAAGTAGGTCGGGATTATTAAACGCATGGGCTACGGGGGTAATTGCCCAGGTGGAGAGGGTAATAGCTAATATAGCAATAGAGAGGAGCAATCTATTGGGCCAATTCTGTTGCATGGGAGATCCTATAAATGTTTATAAGGGTGAGCAATATTGGTTTTTTGTTAACCGAGAGATAATCGGACTCTCATATTTCTTTACAATTTTTAACTTTATCACAGAATAGGCAATCAGCAAGCAGACACGAGCCAGAGGCGCAGGCAAAATTTCACCCGTCGCTGGCCTAATTATTTTTCGCCAAGAAAGAAACCGGGTTTCTGTCATCATTTTTGCTATTAACAGAAATCTTAGTTAAGAAACCCAATTTCGCCAAGAAAGAAACCGGGTTTCTGCCATCATTTTTGCTATTAACAGAAATCTCAATTAAGAAACCCGGTTTCTGACCCAATTATTGATTCCTATTATGGGGTTGGGCGGGTTTATTTAGGTTGATTATTATTAACAAAAATCCTGGTGAACCCGCCCCTACATTCCCTAAAACCCCTAGGGGCGGGTTCGACAAAATTTTTCAAATCTGACAAATAATCTTAATAAACCCGCCCCACCTCACCAAAATTTAACGTTAATAAAACCGGGTTTATATTGATTCCTATTATGGGGTTGGGCGGGTTTATTTGGGTTAATTATTGTTAATAAAAATTCCGAGGAACCCGCCCCTACGCTGTCGGGTTAAAAGCCTTATATCTTACAGTTTACAAGTTTCGACGCGAGAGAAGATATGTCACCACTCCCCCCAAACACAAAAAACCCCCCTCCCTCCTCAAAAACACCCATCACAGGGAGGTGGCCCAATGGTGCTGTCTGATTGAATTTTAGATCTGTGTAATACAACCAGCTACCTCCTACACGCCAACCCACCTGATCACCAAACGCTTGCCAGACTTTCTGATCATAATTCCGGGTTCCTCCCAGACTTTGATAGATGCGCTTCTGTAGCGAAAAGCCGAAGCGTTCATTGCTATATTTTACCCAAAGTTGATCAATAGTGCGTAAATCCTCACAGGGAAAATTATCAATATCTTCAACCCTTAACCATCCCTCAAGAGTTCTTCCGGCGACTTCTAACATTTTATTAGTCGTTTCTTCGTCAGCTTCTTTCCAGCTTCCGGCTTTCAAAAGTTGTTCTAATTGATCATAATTAACACCTTTAGCTGACTTTAATTCTATATCCGGTTGGGGTGTTTGTTTTGCGGTTAATTGTAAAGCATCTAATACTTCTTGAGCAGTTGGAAAACGTTTTTTAGTTCCCAGTTGTAAGAGTTTATCTAAGACTTGACCCAAAGCATGATTGACTTTAACCTTTAAATAATTTCGCCACACCCAATCATATTCACCACTATCAAATAAATCCTTGGGTTCCTTATTCGTTAATAAATGAATACAAGTTACCCCTAAACTATATAAATCACTAGCAAATATCGGTTTTCCCTTCCATTGTTCGGGTGCGACATATTCGACTGAACCAATAACTGTTCCTGTAACCCCTAATGCCGTTATAGTTGCTGCTTTAGCTGCTCCAAAATCCACTAAAAATAATTTATTATCGCTCTTTCTTCTAATAATATTTTCTGGTTTAATATCTCGATGAATAACCGATTTTTGATGAATAAACGCTAAAACAGGCAATAAATCTCCTAACAAATTAATAATTTTAGTTTCTGAAAATGCCCCAGTTTGTGCTAATTCTTGTAATAAATTTTGTCCTTCAATATATTCTTGAACTAGATATTGACGGTTATCTTGGATTAAATAGGCGAATAATTCAGGAATTTGTTGATGTTTGCCTAAATGTTCTAATTGTATGGCTTCTTGTTTAAAAAGTTCTCCGGCTTTTTCTTGATTATTCGTGCCTTGAGCTTGCGGTAAAAATTGTTTAATTACACAATAGGGTTGAGACGGTTTATGCTCATCAACCGCTAGAAATGTTCGACCAAATCCCCCTTGTCCTAATATTTCTAACGCCCGATATCGATCTGTTAATAGTAATTTAGAACCACACTTTTGACAAAAGGCTGTTTTAGAGTTGGTTTGTAAACAATCGGGGTTAAGGCATTTACTCATGTTTAAGCCTAGGGATAGATGACAATGCTGATTTAATTATAGCCGTAAGTGGTTCTGATTATAACGATAAATGCCGGAAACCGGGTTTCTGCAATAACTTTTGCTAATATGAAATCCTGAAATTTATGCTACGGATAATCCCTAAAACCCACGTAGAGACGCGCCATGGCGCGTCTCTACATAATACGGATGCGTAGGAAACAAAACCTAACCCTCACAGACTTTCAATTTCGCCCCCGTCGCACAGGCGTGTTCAGCCATGCCTAGGGCCACACCATCAAAGACAGGGGCCGCCCATTGTCGTCCCGCTTGAATTGACCCCGCCCGTTGAATAATTTCGGCCGCTTGGGCGACTTCAATAATTGCGACTTGGGGATTATATTCTGCTGCGCGCTCAATCATCGGATGCCAAGCTAAGGAATGACCCTCCCGGTTATTTTTGCCCCCGCGCACTCTTGGCCCAATATTGACTAAACCCTGCTGTTGATAAAACCCGACCAAACGGTTTTGGATGCGATATTCCCACCATAAATCCCGTTGATGCAGTCCCGTGATTAACATTTGAGCCCCAGGACGGGGGTTAGCGACATTTGCCACATTCGCATCGGCGCTTAAAATCACCGTTTGCACGGAAGAATTGCCCTTATGAACTCCGGCAATAAAATGTTCTAAGGCTTGAAATCCATCAATAGTTTCTCCATACATGGAAATCGTCGGTGTTAATACAAAAAATCCCAATGCTTCTAACCGTCGTTGCATTTCCTCAACGGTAATTGAATTCCAGACCCGACCGACGGAAACACCGTTAACACTCGCCCCGGACTGTAAACCATTGCTCGTATATTGCATCGGTAAAATAGCAATGGGTTTGTTTGTATTAATCCGAATTGGCGCCACATCGGCATGAGTCCAATTTTTTCCCGTGTAATTATAGCGAACACGATAAATGCCCTGTCCGGCTTCAAATTCATAAGACCGACCATCTTCTAAAATGGCAACGGTTTCCGTTGAGTTGGAGTTTTGACAGGCGGAAATCGAAGTCGGACAAGGGTTAAGATTTTGTGCGGTTGCTGGGTAAGAAAAGCCTAAAATTAGGGAGGTTAAACAAAGTGCAATCTGGGTTTTCATCGCCAATAAATCGGTTAATTTTTAAGGGGATTTCAGTTTCAACACACGACCTTAACATAAATCAGGAATTTTTGAATCCTAATCTGATTAGATTGCTATAGCAATCCTAAATAGGTTGTGGTAGGGGCAATTCATGAATTGCCCCTACCACAAGGATTAAATTTCAAAAAATATTACAACTTAAATAGGATTGCTATATTTTAGCAATTTCTAGTAGTTGTTTAGATTTTTGCCGATTCTTTCTTATTGCAAATAATTCCTAAAAAATAAAAGGTGAAGAAAGTCAAGAAATGTGAAAAATAATGACATTTTTCTTGTCGAATTGTTGCGAAGGGTC
>DATNRE010000304.1:0-4272 GCA_036703685.1 Candidatus Obscuribacterales bacterium | reverse complement strand
ACCACGACCAGAAACGGACTACCCGAATTGCAGTTAATCGGGAAATCTCCAAACTCGGTCAATGTTTAAAAGCGGGCAATAGGGAAGAAAATCCATTGCCATTGCCTGTCTTTGTAATTACTTTACCTGGCCCCGATAAAGGTGTGGATGATTTTCTTGTCCATCATGGTGAACATCAATTTGATGAATTATTTGCTCAAGCTACGGATTTAGAATATTGGAACTATCAGAAAGAATATTCTATTACTTATCCTGTAACTAAACTTAATAGTCGTTATTTAGAGCTTCAATTCCCAGAACAGGGATTAGTTTGTATTAAGTCAGGAAAAGGAACCGGAAAAACCGAGAATCTCATTAAGTTGATTCAAGAATCAATGGGCATTGGTCGGAAAGTTTTAGTGATTAGCCATCGGATTCAATTAGGGCGCTCAATTTGTAAAAGATTAGGGTTAGTCTGGGTCGAAGACCGCCAGTAACATCAAGAGGATTCTATCTTTGGTTTTGGCTTATGTATTGATAGTTTACATCCTCTGAGTCAAGCTAAATTTAATCCGTCAGAATGGTCAGATGCGGTTATTATCCTCGATGAAGTCGAACAAATTATCTGGCATCTCCTCAATAGTTCAACCTGCATAGAAAAACGAGCTATTTTGTGTCGAATGTTCACCGAGTTAATGCAAACCGTTTTGGGTTCTGAGGGATTAATTATTGCTCAAGATGCCGATTTATCTGATTATGCAATTGATTATTTAATCGATTGTGCGGGATTTAAAATTAATCCTCAAGTTTATATCAACGAATATAAGCATAATCAACAACGGAAAATTATTGTTTATAATCAATCAAATCCGTCCCATCTAATCACTCAACTCTATGAATCTTTAGGGAAAGCTCCGATTCTAATGGTTTTAGATAGTCAGAAAGTCAAAGGCAAATTCTCTTGTATTAATATTGAAAGTCAACTCCAAGAATCTTTTCCTGAGTTGAAGATTTTGCGAATTGATTCAGAAACCGTTGCTGATGAAACCCATGCGGCTTTTGGTTGTATGGAAGATATCAATAACCATATTAAAGATTATGATATTATTATTACTTCTCCCACGATTGGTACAGGAGTTAGTATTGATTTAGTTAATCATTTTCAAGCGGTATTTGGGATTTTCCAAGGGGCAATTAATGTGAAAGATGCTTGTCAATTTTTAGCCCGGGTTCGAGACTTAAATGTTCCTTGTCATGTTTGGGCGGCGAACTATGGTTGTGGTCAAATTGGGAACCGAGCTACCTATTGGAAACCCTTATTGGCAACTCAAAATAAGGTTTTTAAACGCAATCTTCAGATTCTACAAGAAATTGATTTAGAGTTATCAATAGACTTTGATGAGCAACTGACTCCCAAACATACTCAGATTTGGGCTAAATTTGCTGCCCGAGTGAATGCAGGTCAATGGCAGTTTAGGAAAACTTTAGTCAGAGAATTACAAACGGAAGGACATCTAATTGAAGTCTCAGAAGTTGAGAAAACAGCTTTAGAATGTGAGCGTTTATTAGGTGAAGTTTTAGATCCTTTAGCTCAAGTTCCCGAGTTCACTGAACAATTAAAAGGAACGGTTCAAAAACTCCATCATTTAGAACAAACTGCCAAAAATCACTTAGAGAAAGCTACGAAAACTCGGAATATTAATCAATACAATTATGCTGTGTTTATTGCTATTCAATCCTTACTTTGTCGGGAAAAATACGAAGAACTGAAAACTAAGCGCCAGAAAACTAAAGAGGATTTAGCCCAAGAACGGCATTATGAAATTTACTCTCGGTATGGTGTAGAAGTTTCGCCGGAGTTGGTGTTGAGGGATATGGCGGGGGATTATCCTAAGCTGCGGTTACATTATTATTTACTACATCCTGAACTGGTTCATCAACGGGATAAACGTTATTTAGAAAGACAATTAGAACTAGGGGAAGGCAAAGTTTGTTTGCAAGATATTAAATTATTATCGGCACAAGTCCAGGTGTTGAAACTATTGGGAGTTGATACTTTACTTGAGCTAGATAGGGAGTTTACCTCGGAGTCTGAGGAAATTCTGGAGTTTGCAGATAAGGTGATTGGCTTCAGTCGAGATGTGGGGGATTATTTGGGGATTAGTCCCGATAGCAAAGCCTCTCCGATGCGGATTGTGCAGGATGTGTTGAGGAATAAAATCGGTCTACCCCTCAAATGTGTGCGCCAAATTAAGTTACCCGACGGCACTCGCCAACGAGTTTATGCCTTTGATTGTCCCACCTGGCGTTACTCTATCTTTGACCATTGGTTAGAACGAGATGGGCAACTCTCCCGTTCACAGGAGGGAACACCGCAGTCAATAATAAATAATATAGAAGCTGTTGTGAGTGATGTTCCTGTTCCTGAATCAGAAAGTACAGCACCTCCGGCCGGAGAATCGGAATTGCTAAAGCGGTTTTGGACACAGTTTTGGAATCTGTTGACTCATACCGACTGGAAACCCCGACTCAGGAAGTTATTGAAGATTCCCCAGGCATTGCAATGGGTGGCGGAGGAATTGCAAACGCTCCCTACCTTGGAGGATATTTTCAGGACTATTGAGGGTTTGTTGGGGACAGATGAGGCCCTAAACTAATCCTGAACATTCTCCAATGCTTCATCTAAAAGGAGTCTGACGATTTCCGCTTTGGTTCGTCCCGTCCTGGCCGCCAACATTGATAACTTCCGATGGGTGGATTCGGGTAAATCAACGGTGAATCGCTTTGTCCCTTCCTTGGGTTGAACTTGCAATCTGTCCATAAATGTTGTTTCTGGTTGTGGTGTTGGTTGTGGTTGGGTTTTGGTTTCGGAAAGTTCAATGGTTTCTAGTTCAATGGTTTCTAGTTTGGGAGTCACCGCCGGTGCTGAATTTTCTCCATAGACAAAATCCTGGGCTAAGGCATCACTCAAAGGTTTACGAATCTGTTTCTTATTGTTCATACTCCCTCTGGCAATTGTTTGAGGATGGCTTTGAATAATCGGTCATATTCGGTCGCAGCTTCACTCGCGGCTTGTCCTGGTAAGTCCCAAACCGTTAAGGATTGACCAGAAGTATCGGCCACGGCTTGTTTTTGGTGAATGATCGGTTTGAGAAACTTGGCATCGGGGATTTGAGATAAAAGGGCGATCGCCTCCTCTTTAAGTTTGGTATTCTTCACAGCCCGACTTAGGAAAACTAAACCCTTGGGCAATCCCCCCCGCACAGATTGAGCCTGTTTGAGTAATCGCATGGCATCGCTTGCCGAACGAAGGTCAACACCCGTCGGTTGAACGGGAATTACGGCTAAATCACATCGAAATAAAATAGCTCTGGTTTCCTCTGAAAGACTCGCAGGGCCATCGATAACTAGGTAATCGTAATCTTTGACTAACTCTGGGATTTGTTCTAGGAGGTCATCCGGTGATTGAATCACCTGGCAAGGAATCTGGTTTTCCATCCCGGCTACCCATAGGGAACTTGACCGTTGAGCATCGGCATCTACCAGCAACACCCGATAGTTTTTCTTAAACTGAAGCCAATAGGCTAAATGCACGGAAGACGTAGATTTTCCACACCCTCCCTTCTGATTGATTAATGCGATTACCTGCGCCACTCTACACCTCACTAATTTACTTACTGCATTAAATCATTACTGCCTTACTGCATTACTTAAATATTTTAGTACAGTTTGCATTAAATCATTCAGTAAATTCAAATAAATCAAGCATAAGCCAGTAAGTAAACACTGCATTAAGTAAATACTGCAATACTGCATTAAGTAAATAATAGACTATCGAAAATAACTGATTTTGTTGATTACTGCAAGGTATTAAAGGGTAGATTTTTTATATTTATTGACATTTTCCCTTAGACTTTCCCTATAGTTTGGTCTTTTCTTCCGGTGCAAATAGATACTAATTGAATCAATATTCTGAAATATTTAGGGTACAATCAAGCTCATAATCCCGTCAGGAGTAGGGTTAGAGTGTCAAGAGGTTTCAAATATTTTTAGCGGTTGACCAATTTGGTAAATGCAATTACAATCAAATTAACAAATTACTCATTGATAGATGCTAGACACCTCTTATATTGAAAGAACGACGGGATTTAGTGAAGCTACCATTCAATCAGTCCTTGAATCTTTTATCAAATTTGTCCAATTAGAACTACGGGCAGGCAACGAAGTCAAAATCGTTGATTTTGGAGTCTTTTACCCTAAAGAACTGGGGGAACGTCCTGCTCGGAATCCGCG
>DATNRE010000303.1:0-3929 GCA_036703685.1 Candidatus Obscuribacterales bacterium | reverse complement strand
GATTCGGAACTTATACCCTTGCAACATTGTTGCTTTCAAAACTCTTTGATATACTCTAACATATTATTGTTAATTTTGTCGGGATTGACCGACCAAAATCAACTTGGGGGAGTCCATGTAACCCACACTGATTTGGTGGTTGTTTTTTTGTTTTGTGAAATTCAGTGTGGGACTTATCGCTCCCCCAAACCCCCTCGTCAGTTAAATCCCAGCCCCATCTAAAAATTGTTGAATCGTTCTATCTTTTAGACGACAATGGTTAGCCGTGGAAACCGAGTATTCTTGACCATAATCGGTTGTTTGTTCCTGAACCGATAACCGCTCAGGATTAGGACAATATTCCAATTTTAGAGCCGCTTCGAGTTGATTTTGAGCAACGGAGGATTGTTGTTGCAGGGTTTGTACCTGCTGTTCCAAAAGTTCAATCCGATCCACTAACATCCGAATCACTTGAGCTTCTGAGTCGGGAAGACTCCCATGTTCGAGGGGATCAATCCGCACCCCCGAGCGGTAGACGATTCGACCCGGAATGCCGACTACGGTACAGTTAGCCGGAACATCTCGGAGCACCACCGACCCGGCCCCAATCCGAACATTTTCCCCTAATTGAATATTACCTAAAACCTTGGCTCCGGCACCGACCACCACATTTTCCCCCAGGGTGGGGTGACGTTTCCCGCTTTCTTTCCCGGTTCCGCCCAGGGTAACACCTTGATAAATTAGGCAAAAATCCCCTAAAATAGCCGTTTCACCAATCACAACTCCCATACCATGATCGATGAATACGCCCTTGCCAATCACAGCCCCAGGATGAATTTCTATGCCGGTGAAAAACCGAGCCAGATGGGAAATCAGGCGGGGGATAAAGGGAAGCCCCAAAACATATAACCCATGTGCCAGGCGGTGGAATAATAAAGCCTGAAGACCGGGATAGCAGAATAAGACTTCTAACCAGTTGCGAGCGGCAGGATCACGCTCAAAGATAATGCGGAAGTCATGTTGAAGGGTCTTGAGCATTGATTAATAACCCGTTGTTGTTATACAGACCACTATTCCTATTTTAGAGGATGAAGGCATTTTGATCGGGTTTGCCAGGGGTTCTTTTCCGGTTCGGGTTTCCGCATTGATCGTTGAAAGATAAGTTTTCCTAATCAATATGCTGTTAATATTCACTTGCTTAATTATGTTTTTGGGGGTGTTGATCACGGAGAATGGGATTTTCTCGATCATTGATCTGATTACAGGACTACACCTACCCAATTCGATCGGTTTAGTCGTACTATTAGTCCTACTCTCTTGGTGCTTGGAAGATTAAACTAGGGTTGACTACAACAAAAATCTATATTTTTAAAATCTAGGGAATTATGGAAACTAATTATTCTTGGGGTCGAAATAGGGATATTCGTGCAACGGAAATCTCCTGGCGATCAGAGCCAAAACGAGAAGTTCGTCCCCTCCATCGTGCGGTTTTTTTAATGTTACTGGCAACCCTGGCTATGGGTGTGCATTCTTTTCGTCTGGTACAACTGCAATTTATAGAAGGAAGCAAAAACCGAGAACGAGCCGAGGAAAACCGGATTCGCCTAATTCCGATTCCCTCTAATCGAGGTTATATTTTGGATCGTAATGATAAACCCTTAGCGGCTAATCACCTCACCCGAGCTTTATATGTTTGGCCGAAGGAACACAGCCCGGAGGAATGGCAGGAGATTGCCAAAATGCTCAGTCCAGTGATTGACATTCCCTTGGAACGGATTTTGGCGATGATTGAAAAAGCTGGATATCAGTCCGGTGCCTCTGTCCGAATTAGTCAGTCCGTGACCCCGGAATCTTTTATTTGGTTGGGAGAAAAATCCTTAGCGGGGGTGGAAGTCAGAAGCGAATCAAATCGTTATTATCCCCAAGGAAATTTAGCCGCCCAGATCCTTGGCTACATTGGTGAAGCTACGGCCGATGATTTGAAAAAACACCCGGAATGGCCGATGGGGATGACTATGGGACAGTTAGGAATTGAAGCCCAGGCTAATCAGAAACTCTCCGGGGTCTGGGGTTCCCGTTTGATTGAAGTTAATAGCATGAACCAGGAATTACGGGAATTGGGACAATCGGAATCTAAAGGGGGAGAAAATGTCAAATTAACTCTGGATTTGGAATTGCAAAAAACCGCCGAAGCCACCCTGGGAGACCGTAGAGGGGCTGCGGTGGCTTTAAATACTAAAACCGGAGAAATTCTGGCCATGGCCAGTAGTCCCCGATTTGATCCGAATATGTTTACTAAACCCATTAGTCAAAAACAATGGGAAGAACTCCAAAATGGCGATGATCCTTTTTTAAATCGCGCCCTACAAGGATATCCACCGGGGAGTACCTTCAAAATTGTCTCCTCGGCTGCGGGTATGGGTTCGGGTAAATTTAGTCCCGACTCGGTGATTGGGACTTATAGTTCGATTACCGTGGGGGGAATTACCTTTAACGAACATAGTGGGGGTTACGGGGTGATTGGTTTTAGAGATGCCCTCGCCTTTAGTAGTAATACGTTTTATTATCAATTGGGGATGGCCATTGGCCCGGAAGCGATCGCCGAATGGGGTAAGCGTTTAGGCATTGGGAATAATAGTTTAAAACTCTTAGGGTTGCAGGAAGGATCGGAGGGATTTATCCCCACTCCCGAGGATAAGGAAAAAACCTATGGGGAACCTTGGTATTTGGGGGATACGGTTACTATGTCTATTGGTCAAGGAGCCGTATTAGCAACGCCCTTGGAGTTGGCGGTTATGACCGCCTCGATCGCCAACGGGGGATATCGGGTCAAACCCCATCTTTTGGCGGATTTAACCCAGACCCCGGCTGCTAAACCGGAACCGACAGGAATGAAACCGGAAGTGGTTCAAGTGATTAAGGATGGACTGGTCTCTGTGGTTCAATATGGCACAGCCCAAAGCATGAATGATGGTTCGATTCCTTTAACGGGAGGGAAAACCGGAACTTCAGAAGTATTGGGCCAAACCTCCCACTCTCTCTATGTGGCTTTTGGCCCGGCTAAAAATCCTGAAATTGCGATCGCGGTTGTGGTGGAAAATGGCGGTTATGGTTCTAAATCCGCCGCCCCTATTGCGAAAGCAATGTTTCAGACTTATTTTTCTAAAAGTAAATCTGGAGGCAAGGTTCAATAAAATCTGAATTCACTTTTTGTCACTTTTTTATCAGCTATGGCAAGAATACATCACAGCAAAAAATCAATTTGGCGGAGGGAAAGCAGCGTTAGCTGCCTAATAACAGCCGAGGTCTATATGCTGTGAGCGTCAGTACGCCTACTCAGCAGACAGTAACGGGGCGATCGCCCCTAAAAACTCAACTACTCACGAGTAGTATTAGCTGAATTCTAATAGAATAACTCAATCAGGACTTAGGCATCACCGCTATCAATAGTAGGGTTAATTCATGAATTACCCCTACATCTAGGGTTACATCCCCAAATTTGCGTAAGTCCTGTCAATTTTATCGAAAATTTTGGGTTTTAAACCCCGTCGTTTCACGCCTGCCCTCATGAAAATGGGGGACGGCTTTTTATTCTGTTTTAGAGTATACTAAAGAAGTGCTCGTAAGCAACAAAAACAATGAAAGCCAGGTATCGGTACAGAATCTACCCAACTAACCAACAAAAGAGGCTGATGTCTCAATTGTTTGGTTGTTGTCGTGTAGTGTTTAACGATGCTTTAGCCTACTGTCAAGAACAGTACCGTGCGGGTAATAAAAAACCTTCTAGCAGTGAACTCTCTAAAAGACTGACAGAACTCAAGAAAACCGAGGAAAAAGAATGGTTAACAGAAGTTTCCTCGGTTCCTTTGCAACAATCTTTGAGAGATTTAGAGCAGGCTTATTCTAACTTTTTCAAATCCTGTAAAGGACAGAGAAAAGGCAAAAAAGTT
>DATNRE010000302.1:0-2408 GCA_036703685.1 Candidatus Obscuribacterales bacterium | reverse complement strand
GGGGATATTCTGCGGGTGATGGCAACGGCAAAGAGTTAAAATCCAGATGCTGTTAATAAAAATTAAGCGAGTCGGGACAGGGGGTTTCGACTCGGATATTTGCTGGGTTTTTGCAAATTCTAGTCACAGGAAATATTGATCTATTCACATCAAGCAATATGATATTATCCTGATCAATTCAAAACCCTTTAGAGTCTTTAATTCAAAACCTTAATTTTTATGACAATTACCCCTGAATCTGTTCAGCAGTTGTTAAGTTCTAGTGATTTGGGCGATCGCTTAAGCGGTGTCAATCAACTCCGAAACCTACCCCCGGCAATCGCTTTTGAGTTAATTCAAGCCCCGATTAAGGATAGTAACAGTCGGGTACGATATGCGGCGGTGAGTCAGATGGCAACTTTGGGAGAGCAGAATTTAGAAACCTCCTATGAAATCCTACGCCATCATTTATTAAATGATTCAGAAATTGACGTGCAAGCGGCGGCGGCGGATGCCTTGGGAGCTTTGAAACTTAAGGATGCCTTTGATGACCTGCAAAACCTCTATAATACTACGCCAGAATGGTTAGTTAAACTGAGTATTGTGGCGGCGGTGGGAGTCATCGAAGAACCTCGGGCTTTTGGATTATTAGAAACAGCACTTCAAGATGATAATAGTTTAATTCAAACCGTTGCGATTAGTGCTTTAGGAGAATTAGGCGACAGAAGGGCGGTTCCTTTATTAGTTCCTTTTGTGACAAATTCAGATTGGCAAATTCGTTATCGGGTTGCCCAAGCATTAGGTCGTTTAGGGGGAAGTGAAGTTGAAATGTCATTAAAACAATTAGCAGAGGATGAAGTTGAAATTGTGGCTCAAGAAGCTAAGGTTAAAGTATAAATTTTGGAGATAATACCGACCAAATTATAGTAGGAAAAGCCACAACAACGCCAGAAAATAATTCACCCGTTTGAGCATCGGTTGATGTTCTGATTTTCAGGCACGAATGCTATAAGAAACTAATCGCAGAAACTGACACTTTTTTGAGCAGGAGAAATCATGACAACCGACGAAAAAATTGGCATCGCTGTGATTGGAACGGGATTTGGCAAAAAAGTTCATATTCCTGCCTTTCAAGACCATCCTAAAACCCAAGTAGTTGCAGTTTATCATCGAGATTTAGAAAAAGCCAAAGCGATCGCATCTAGCCATAATATTCCCCATGCTTCTAATAGTATTGAGGAGATTTGTGCTTTATCTGAAGTTCAAGGAGTTGCCATTTCTACCCCGCCTTTTCTGCATTTTGATATGGCTAAAATAGCCTTGAATGCGGGTAAACATCTGTTATTAGAAAAACCCACAGCCCTAACGGTTGCCGAAGCAAAATATCTCTATCACCTCGCCCAATCGAAAGGCTGTATTACCAGCTTAGATTTTGAATTTCGGTTTATTCCCGCTTGGCAACATTTATCTCAACTGTTAGCTGAAAATTATGTAGGTCAAAAAAGATTAATCAAAATTGATTGGTTAGTTTCTAGTCGTGCCGATGAGACTCGACCCTGGAATTGGTATGCTCAAAAAGACAAAGGGGGCGGGGTATTAGGGGCAATTGGCTCCCATAGTTTTGATTATATTTCCTGGTTATTCGGTTCAATTAAACGCCTCTGTGGACAACTGAATACTTCAATTTCTTGGCGTCCCGATCCCGAAACTGGGGGAGAATTAAAAGTTGTTGATGCCGATGATATTTGTACCTTGATTTTAGAATTAGAGGATGGCACTCCCTGTCAAGTTTGTTTAAGTTCCGTTACCTACCAAGGACGGGGACATTGGCTAGAAATTTATGGCAGTGAAGGCACATTAATTTTAGGGAGTGATAATCAACAGGATTATGTCCATGGATTTCGCTTATGGGGAAGTCAAAAGGGACAACCTTTAAGTGAAATTTCTATCCCCCAAACCTTAGAATTTCCTCGAATTTATCCCGATGGTCGGATTGCTCCTTTGTTGCGAGTGATTGACCAATGGATAACCGGAATTGAACAAGGAACAAGTTTAACACCTTCGCTCAAAGAAGGGGTTTATTCACAACTATTAATGGATTTAACCCAGGAATCCAATGCAACAGGAACTTGGGTGAATGTACCGGATTTTGCTTCCTTTTTGGTGAGTGAATAGAATGAATACAGCCATCACCCGCCAAGGTCATTATATTTAATCGAGCGAGTTGGCGATTATTGTGGTATGATGGTCTTGTAAGTTTCATCATGCCAGTTTACTCACCGTCGATCTAGTAATCCATATTGCGTTAATCAAAAAAGGTGCGGGGTTTTGGTGTCTAAATTCAAGCGCACGCCGGCTTTAAACACCAAAACTTTATGCTAAAATCTTGCTACCTTTTTAGGATGACGATAGCTACAAAACAACAGTCA
>DATNRE010000301.1:0-8521 GCA_036703685.1 Candidatus Obscuribacterales bacterium | reverse complement strand
CCACGTCTTTTTAATTGCCGGCTAAGTCAACCTTCTACGTCCAAGGCTAAAACAAACGATGCCAGTTTCTGATCCGCGAGCCCAGAACCCACATTCCTCTGATCAAGCAACCCCCATGGACAAGAACTCTGCAACTGATTTTTCCGTGCGATTCTGGGGGGTGCGCGGTAGTATACCCACACCTGGAGCTCAAACGGTTGAATATGGAGGAAATACCTCCTGTGTGGAAATGCGCTTGGGTGAAAAACGCTTAATTTTTGATGCAGGTACAGGCTTAAGAGTCTTGGGAATGGATCTGCTCAAACAAATGCCCGTGGAAGCCTATATGTTTTTTTCCCATACCCATTGGGATCATATTCAAGGGTTTCCGTTTTTTGTTCCTGCTTTTATTCCCATTAATCGCTTTCATATTTACGGGGCGATCGCACCGGATGGAAGTACCATCAAAGACCGTTTGTGTGATCAGATGGTACACCCTAATTTTCCCGTCCCCATCCATGTCATGCAGTCGGACATGAAGTTTTATGACCTATTTCCGGGGGATACATTAACTTTAGATGATATCAAAATCGAAACAGCCCCCCTGAATCATCCTAATGGCGCCGTGGGTTATCGAGTCACTTGGCAGGGAAAAACGGCGGTTTACTGTACCGATACGGAACATTTTCCCGATCACTTCGATAAAAATGTTTTACATCTGGCCAGGGACGCGGATGTATTTATTTACGATGCTACCTACACCAACGAAGAATATCACAATCACGAATTACCTAGAATTGGTTGGGGACATTCCACCTGGGAAGTGGGGGTGGAATTGGCAAAAAAAGCCGGGGTAAAACAGGTGGTGATGTATCAACACGATCCCTCCCATACCGATGAAATTCTTGATCGGATAGAAGCCCAAGTTAAGGCGGTTTTTCCCCAGGGTGTTCTTGCTCGGGAAGGCATGATCTTAAACCTAGATTAACTGCTAATTCTCCCAAGACAGTGCTAATCTGAGCTAGGATTTCAGTGGTGTTGCCAGATTATTTCTCTTGGTTATGGGTTTTTTTAGTCAAAACAGAATTAAAAATCAAAGGGGACGCTCTGCTTCCTGGGTATTTATGGTAGTAGTTGGGATCTGGAGTATCGGGATTGCCTTGGGGATGGCCCAAACCCTGAATGCGGTTTCCCCCCATAGAAGTCAGGTTTCCCAAATCAGTCAAATTGCGAGTGTGGACAACATCCAACCTGGAACAGCACTTGGACATGAAGTTTATCTCAACACCTGTTCTAGCTGTCATATTGCTATCCCTCCCCAGGTATTTCCCACCCAAACTTGGCAGCAAGTGATTCAAGATCCACAACATTATGGTGCAACACTACAACCCTTAGAAGGGCCATCATTATTGTTAATGTGGAAATATCTCCAAACCTATTCCCGTCCCATTGCCGTCAAAGATGAGACTATCCCCTATCGTTTTAATCGTTCCCGTTATTTTAAAGCCCTTCATCCCCGGGTTGATATCCCTGAACCTCTGACGGTGAATAGTTGTGTGAGTTGTCATCCGGGTGCATCGCAATTCAACTTTCGCAGCTTAACTTCAGAGTGGCAAAATTCTCGGTAATTCGTTATTAATAATTAATATAATCTCGAGTTCTTGAATATGATATTCTCTTTCTCTCCCCGATTTCGTCAGTTTAACCAATCCCAGGGGATTTCCCTGCGTTGGGTACTAGTAGTGCCTTTTTTATTGGAAATTTCTATTGCGGTGGGTTTGACGGGTTGGTTAGCTTTCAGTCATGGAGAAAAAGCGATTAAGGAACTTGCACAAGAAATTGAAAATGAAGTTAGTTCTCGGATCGAACAACACTTAAATAGTTATCTTGGCACTCCCCATAAAATTAATAAAATTAATGCCGATGCTGTTGAATTGGGGTTATTAGATCTGACAAATTTTTCTGAAGTGGGGCATTATTTTTGGAAACAACTTCAAGCCTTTGATGTGGGTTATATTTATTATGTATTACCCACGGGAGAATATGCCGGAGCCGGATATTTTTTGGATTTGAATAAAGCCGGCATTGATGAACTTTCTCCCCAAACCCAGTGGAAATCTAATACCTATGCCACAGATGCCCAGGGTAATCGGACTAAATTACTAGGATCTTTTGATAATTATAATCCCCGCAATGAAGCCGCCTATACCGATGCAGTTCGGGAAAAAAAACCAATTTGGAGTCAGATTTATCAATGGGATAATTTTCCCGATATTATTTCTATTTCTGCCAGTTATCCCCTATATAATACTAATAATGATTTAACTGCTGTCTTAGTAACAAATTTACGCCTATCACAAATTAGTACGTTTTTAAAAAATCTAAAAACCAGTAGCTCTGGGCAAATATTTATTTTAGAACGGAACGGGCTTTTGGTGGCAAGTTCATCCTCAAAACCTCCTTATAAAATGGTAGACGGTGTGGCGAAACGGTTGAATGCTGCTGATAGTCAAGACCCCGTAATTCGACAAACTTTTAACGAGTTAACTGAAAAATTCGGTCAAGTTGACTCGATCACCCAAGATCAATCTCTACAAATTTCTATTAATAATCAGGATCAATTTGTAAAAATTACCCCTTGGAAAGATCCGTGGGGTTTAGATTGGTTAATTGTGGTGGTAATTCCCGAAGCAGATTTTATGGGACAAATTAATGCGAATACTCAAAAAACCATTATTCTTTGTCTTATTGCTGTGATCATAGCCATGGTATTCGGACTATTAACTTCCCGTTGGATTACCGAAAAAATTATGCGCCTGAGTATCGCTTCCCGGGAAATTGCCAATGGAAATCTCAGACAAAAAATTCGGATTAAGGGAATTAAAGAAATTATTATTCTAGGCAATTCTTTTAATCAAATGGCTCAACAATTACAAGAATCCTTTACGATTTTAGCTACCGCCAATGAAACCTTAGAACAACGAGTTGAAGAACGTACATCACAACTACAAACCGCCGCATTAGAAGCTGAAGCTGCTAACCAAGCTAAAAGTGAATTTTTAGCTAATATGAGCCATGAACTTCGTACTCCCTTGAATGGGATTTTAGGCTATGCTCAAATTCTACAAAGGGAAACCACTCTAACTCCTAAACATCTGCAAGGACTCCATATTATTTATGAATGTGGCTCCCATTTATTAACCCTAATTAATGATATTTTAGATTTTTCTAAAATTGAAGCCCGGAAACTAGAACTTTATCCTGTTGACTTTAATTTAGAAAATTGTTTATGGGGAATTAAAGAAATTTGTAGCCTAAAAGCCGAACAAAAAGAATTAGAATTCAATTATCAAGAATTAACGCCCTTGCCCCAAGTCATTCATGGCGATGAAAAACGGTTGCGTCAAGTTTTATTAAATCTATTGGGCAATGCAATTAAGTTCACTGATACCGGATCGGTTTCTTTTCAAGTACAAGTTTTATCTGAATCAATAGAATCTGATTCTGTTAAAATGTATACCTTAAGATTTCTAGTTGAGGATACGGGAATTGGGATTAATGGCGAACAAATTCAAAAAATATTTTTACCCTTTGAACAGGTGGGAGAACACGCCCGCAAATCCGAAGGTACGGGATTAGGATTAGCCATTAGTCATCAAATTGTAGAGATGATGGCAGGCAAAATTAATGTTGAGAGTATACCAGGTATGGGGAGTAAATTCTGGTTTGATATTAAGTTACCCGCCGCCCAAGATCAAGTGATTAAAAAAACTAAAACCTCACAAAAAATTATGGGTTATCAAGGAGAAAAACGGACAGTTTTGATTGTTGATGATCGCTGGGAAAATCGATCTGTTATTGTTAATTTATTAGAACCCCTGGGCTTTGAAGTCATCGAAGCGACTCAAGGACAGGAAGGGTTAGAAAAAGTTCGAGGATGGTATCCTGATATAATTATCACAGATTTAACGATGCCTATTTTGGGTGGGTTGGACATGACTAAACAATTAAGAAATGATCCCGAATTTTGTGATCTGGTGATTATTGCTTCTTCTGCTTCTGTATTTAGTGCGGATCGAGAAGAATGTTTTAAGGCAGGTTGTAATGGATTTATAGCTAAACCCATACAAGAAGAAGTTTTATTAAATCAACTTCAAGAATGGTTGAAATTAACTTGGATTTATGAAGATTCAGAAACAATAATAGACCACTCAAAAACACCTATATCCGTTAATTCCTTAATTATTCCTCCCTCCAAAGAAATGATTAGCTTGTATAATTTTGCTAAGGGAGGTTATATTTTGGATATTCAAAATGAAGCAAATCGGATTAAACAGTTAGATACTCAATATACTGATTTTGCCGATTATATAATTCAATTGGCTGAAGCCTTTGAAGACGAACAAATTATCCGCTTTATTCACCCTTATATTGATAATTAATAATTTATGAAAAATACCTATTCCTATTCTATTTTAATCGTAGATGATAATTTGACTAATATTAAATTATTACTGGATGTTTTAAATCAGTCAGGATTTAGAGTTTCTATTGCAAAAAGCGGAGAAAATGCTTTACTTAAACTTGAAGAAACCTTACCGGATTTAATCTTATTAGATGTAATGATGCCCGGAATTGATGGCTTTGAAACCTGTCGTCAATTGAAAGAAAATCCTAAAACAAAAGATATTCCCGTGATTTTTATGACGGCTCTCAGTGAGTTAGTTAATAAAGTAAAAGGGTTACAAGTAGGGGGAGTAGATTATATTACTAAACCCATCGAACCCGAAGAAGTATTAGCCAGAATTAATGTTCATTTAAAATTAAGAAAAATGCAACTTCAGTTAATCCAAACTGAAAAAATGTCTTCTTTAGGTCAATTAGTGGGGGGCGTCGCCCATGAAATTAATAATCCGATTAATTTTATTTATGGAAATATATTTTATGCTCAACAATATGTGGGAGATTTACTCAAAACTATTCAACTTTATGAACAGTATCTTCCTCCTGATATTCCTGAAATTGAACAATGGTCTGAAGAAATTGATTTACACTTTTTAAAAAATGATCTCCCGCAACTCTTATCCTCCATGGAAGTTGGTGCAAATCGGATTCGAGATTTAGTCCGATCTCTACGGGTTTTTTCTCGACTGGATGAATCACAATTAAAAACGGTAGATCTCAAAGAAGGAATTGAAAGTACATTAATGCTATTAAGTCATCGCCTAAAATCTACCTCCCATCGTCCTGAAATACAAGTAATTCAAGACTATGATCAATTATCGACGATTGAATGCTATGCGAGTGAAATTAATCAGGTTTTTATCCACTTATTTAATAATGCTATTGATGCCATTGATAGTAAAATGACGATGTTAGAAAATAAACCCAATCATCAGGAAGATTTTATCCCCAAAATCACAATTAAAATTGAATCAATTACCGATAAATCCCAATTAATGATCAATATTAGTGATAATGGGATTGGGATGTCTTCGGAAGTTATCCGTCGCAGTTTTGACCAATTTTTTACCACAAAACCTGTGGGACAAGGCACGGGTTTAGGATTGGCAATTACCTATGCTATTGTTGTTGATAAACATGGCGGAACCCTCACCTGTAGCTCCGAGTTGGGCGAGGGAAGTGATTTTACCATTACCTTGCCTTTTCATCAGGAAGTCAATTATAACAAGGAATAGGCAATAGGCAATAGGCAATAGGGAATAGGCAATAGGCAATAGGGAACAGGCAATAGGGAATAGGCAATAGGCAATAGGCAATAGGCAATAGGGAACAGGGAACAGGGAATAGGCAATAGGCAACATTACCGCTTTTTAAATTCTGACTGCATTAACCTTTGAAAACACTCCTCTAAGACATTCCAATTAATCGAATTATACTTGGTTTGTCCGTCTTTTCTAATATTAATTAATCCCGCTTCTGCTAAAATTTTAGAATGATGACAAAACAAAGCTAAACTAATTCCCGCCTGGGATGCTACCTCAGATCCACTCATTTCCTTTTGTTGTGTTAACATCTCAATCATTCTCAATCTTGTGGGATCACCTAAAGCTGCAAAGATTTTAGCTCGTTTTTCCGTATCACTAATGGTTACGGTTAAAGGTGAATAGGTATCGAGATTTTCGCAGGAGTCGGACATAATCGGGTTAAAGTGGGGCTATATTTCCATCGGTATCAACCACTTGACACGGATGCTGTATTATTCCCATTCTACCCCCTTTCAACCTAAACTTAAATAGTTAAATAACCGCTTGACTTTTTTCGAGGAATGTTTTACCCTAATAATTAAACAGTTGTTTAACTACTAAACTAAACCTGCGGCAAAAAGACATTATGAACACTCAATTTAACCTATTCTCCCCCTTCCAATTGGGTCGCTACACCTTGCCCAATCGTTTTGTCATGGCTCCACTCACCCGAAACCGAGCCGGAGTTGGAAACGTCCCCGTCCCCATCAACGCCGAATATTATGGACAACGGGCTTCTGCGGGATTAATTATTTCCGAAGCCACCCAAATTTCCCCCCAAGGAGTAGGCTACCCAGGCACACCCGGAATTCATTCTGCCGAACAGACCGAAGGCTGGAAACTGGTTACTAAAGCAGTTCACCAACAGGGAGGCCGGATTTTCTTGCAACTATGGCACGTGGGCCGGATTTCCCATCCCCTGCTACAACCCAATGGAGCCTTACCCGTAGCCCCTTCAGCCATCGCCCCCGAAGGAACAGCCAGCACCCCCGAAGGGGAAAAACCCTTTGTCACCCCCCGGGCGTTAGCAACAGAGGAAATTCCTGGGATTGTAGAAGACTATCGCCAAGCGGCGGAAAATGCTTTGGCTGCTGGGTTTGATGGGGTAGAAATTCATAGTGCCAATGGCTATTTATTGGATCAGTTTCTTCAAGACGGCACAAACAAACGTAGCGATCGCTATGGTGGCACACTGGAAAATAGAACTCGATTTTTATTAGAAGTAACGAGAGCGGTGGTGGGTGTTTGGGGAAGCGATCGCGTCGGGGTGAGACTCTCTCCGGCGGGTTCATTTAATAGTATATCCGACTCTAATCCCATGGCAACCTTTAGTTATGTAGCGAATGCTTTAAATCAATTTAATCTAGCCTATTTGCATATTGTTGAACCGCGATCGAATGCCGATGCCCTGAATAATTGGGCTCAAATGGAGCAAACAGAAATTCCTTTAGCCGAATTAAACGCTGGATTTTTCCGTAACTATTTTAAGGGGGCAATTATCTCCGCCGGATCACACGATCAAGAGAGCGGAAATCAAGCGATCGCCTCGGGAAATGCAGATTTAATTGCTTACGGAAGGTTATTTATTTCTAATCCCGATTTACCTAAACGTTTTGAAATTAATGCCCCCTTAAATCCCTATGATCGGTCTTCATTTTATGGAGGGACAGAAAAAGGTTATACCGATTATCCTACTTTAGAAAAATTGCCATCCGTTGTCGTTAATTCATAATAGACTGTACAAATTAATTCTCAAAAATATAGGGGCTAATTAGCCCCTTGGGAATTATCATAGGATTTTACAGTTAAGAAACAGCAAAAATTAAGCGGCAATAGGGGTATAGATTCTAGCATTTTCAATCCGATCAATAATTGCTTTAACTTGCGATAATTCCTGGGATTCAAACCAATCATCAGTTAAATAATCGTAGGCTTCCCAGGTTTGAGTAACTTCAGGATCATAGCAGATAAACCATTCCCGATAGAGTTCCCCTTGATCAATATCAGGACACAAAGAAAGCCATTCATTTCCAGTGAAAGTTTCAATCTTATTAATAATTTTTTGTAAGTCTGAAATACTCAAGGAAGTATCACAAGAATTAGCAAAACTGGCATTAGATTCAGAAGTAGAAATTGTTAAAGTCAGGTTGGATTTCATGGTTAAAAACTTAACTCGATGTTTTTACTTTACCCAGATTCATCCGATTTAATAGGGAGAGGTGTGACACTATTTCAACCAGAACAGTTCCGAGTCATCCTATTGACAAAACCTGACTGAAAAGATTAACCTAAAGTTCCAGGGTGCATTAGACAGATGGAGAAATGGCACAGCAATCTAGTTCGTGTTGGGAAAAACGGTCTAGGGTTTTAGTCGTTTCTGGTGAGGGAATTAGGAATCAGGAAAAAATCAAGATTACACCAAGGGAAGATTAGGAAAACACGGTTAACGATGGGTTGGATGGTGTGTCGGATACCATCCTTTCAAAATAGCCAATGACGGAAAAAGTTTTTGGTATTAAACCGTGTTGTCCTTTATGCGGCTGCGGCCTCAACGTCCCTAGATTCAGATTTCACAACAATCCATTTTCCCGTTTCAGGATCACGGTAAGCGATGAAGGGGTTGGGGCGCAGTTCTTTGCCGGAAGATTGAGTTGCCATAGGTCAGCACTCCGAAGACTTAGCCTTATCTTTAAAATTGTGCCATTCTCAATTCGGGTTTACCGTGATATCATCCTGATCTAATTGTGAGGTTGATCAGGGGTTTTGAGTGATGG
>DATNRE010000300.1:0-3604 GCA_036703685.1 Candidatus Obscuribacterales bacterium | reverse complement strand
GCTGCTTCATACGACGTAATAGCTTTTTCTCTATTTTCCATAATATTTCCTTCATAAAGGGAATGGTATGAAAGGCCCAAAAGGTATTGTATTATTGCCCACTTGTCGGGATTTTCTGTTTTTGTAAAAACTGACAAAGCTGTTTGATAACAAATAATTGATTTTTGTATATTATCTTCTTTTTGCCCTTCAATTCTTTGAAAATATGCTCTGCCTATCCTAATTTGTGTCATAGCCCAGTCTTCAGTTAAGTCATATTTATTGATGACTTCAAAACATATTTCATAGCAAGTAATTACAATTTCCAGATTAATTCTGCGATTACCTGAAGTGAAATTCAATATCAATATGCCCAATCTTTCAATAACTTTAGCAAGATTTATACTTTCTTCTGAATTCTCCATTAGACTAAATCTTTCCGTTGCCCATTGCTGTAGTTTGGGTATTAAATTTTCATTCAGCAGGTCTAAATTTTTTTGTAATAAAGGATAAACGACTTCGGGATCACCATTGCTATCTACTGTGGTTTGCAGCACGTTTAATAAAAAATAAATCTGAGATTCTTCCAATAAGCTCATTTGATGTTTGCAATAATTGATCCATTTTTTATTATTGAATTCCGTGTAAAGCTTTAACGCAGACCGATAATTTTCTAAACCCTCTTCCACTTTTCCTAAATAGTGACACATTAACCCCAACATAAAATAAGCGTTGGCTTCATCCCCCAGTTGTTTTTCCGTCGAACCCTGTGCAACTTCCAAAGCCGATTGATAATAATCAAAAGCCCGGTTGTAATCCTTGAGTTTATCGTAAGATAACCCGGCGATTTGATCTAAAAGCGAATACTCATTAGACCGATCCTGACTTGCTCGGAGTCGGGTTAAACGTTTTTCTAAAATAGGAATTAATTTTTCAAAGTCTTCTGTTTGTTGATATAATTTCTCTAAGTAGTCTGATGCTCTAATCACCCATTCTTGGCTTTGCTCTTGCTGCTCATAAACGGCAATTGCTCTTTCAAAAGATGCGATCGCCTCTGAAGCTTGATTCAAATCCAAGTAAATTAACCCTAACATATAATTTAAGTTAGCGTGATAATAGGGTTGTTCTAAACTCGGTTCTAAATTTAATGCAGCTTGAAAACAATCAATTGCTAAAGGATATTGTTTTAAACTAAAATAAACGCCACCTAACTCATATAGAGTTTGATATTCTGTTAAGAAATCCTGTTTTTCTCGCAGTAATCCTAATTTTTGTTGATAATATTCAATCGTATTTTCTACTTGATTTAACTGTTTATATCCTTTAATAATCCAATCTAAAATTTCTGGTTGCTCCTGGGGACGCTGTAACCTTTGAATCACCCCTAACCGTTGTTTAAAATAGTCAATAGCAGTTTCTATTTCTCCCAGTCGCCAAGTTTCAGAAGTTAACCATCGTAAAGCCGTATTTTCCATTTCCCCATCAGACAAACGCCGAGAAATATCTAACATTTGCCCATGACATTCTATGGCTAATTCATCCTGATTTTCTCCATAAAAACCGCTTCCCAAACCATGCCAAACTAGGGCTAAATTTTGGAGGTTGTTACAGGGCTTGACGACTTTTAATAAACTCTGATAATATTGAATTGCTGACTCAAATTGTTGATTATTTAGCAATTCATTCCCAACTTTATCGAGATAATCCCAAGCTTGCTGAGTGTGGAGATTATTTTCAACTTGACTAAATAACTGATAAGCTAAACGATAGGCTAGGATGGCTTGGTCTTGTTGTTGTAGGGAAACATAACATTGACCTAAACAGAATTGAGAAGCTGCTTGAAACCAGATATTTTGTTGAAGTAAAGAACGTTGATAACAAGCATTATAGGATGCGATCGCATCTTCAAAACAACCTAAATTTTGCCAACAATTCCCGATTCTATACCAAACATCAACCCGATTAGAATTAGCTTCTAAGGCATAAATGAAACAACGTAAAGCCCTTTTGAACTTACCAGCATTCTGTAACTTAATTCCTGTATTAATCCCGATTCGGATTAGCAAAGGATTAGGCTGTTGAGTTGGTGTGTCCTGGGAACCATCAGTCATAACCTTAACTCCCTGATGTTAGTCTAATTCAATTCTAGCTCAACAGGAGAATCAGAAACCGGGTTTCTTCCTTAAATCTGGGTGAGGCTACAAAGATTGTTGCAGAAACCCGGTTTCTTGGAGTCTGGTGGTTTTCTAATCTAAATTATGCAGAAATCGGGTTTCTTGGTTAACTCTGGGTTAGTTGTTGATCTTTAGTCCCAAATTCTTTGAGTTGGATAAGCATCGAAAGCAATATCTTTACTTAAAATCGGGATATTTTCTTGGATAGATTGAACAATTAACAGTCTATCAAAAGGATCTTTATGATAAAATGAAAGATGGGATAATAGCCTTAAATCGTGCACCTTATCGGTTAACTGGGAATTTCCCATAAAAAACCAGAGTAACGTATGAGTATCAAGAAGTAACCGCATTACAGATAGTCCTGAAAATCATCTAAAGGTTGATCAAAATCATCAGACATAGAAATCCGATCTTGATCACAACCAAATAAAGGAGGGCGTTGGTTAGCAGGAGAAAACGGAGTAATTTTAATCGTTTGATGATTATTTTTAGTAATCAGAATTTCTTCTCCAGCAAAAGCCATGTCTATCAGTTCCAAAATTTGTGGTAAGGCTTGGTTAATATCCATACTTTTCATGGGTCATACCTTCTATCAATGCAGTTTTATTTTTCAGTCATGACTTTAACTCTCTGATGTTAGTCTACCTTAATATTACCCTGGCGGATCAGGATGGCTGCTATTTTTACTGTTTTCTTTGTTGCAGAAAGTCTGTGACTCAATTTCGAGATAAACTGGGGTTACTGGTTTAGATACTTCTCTATACTGATTCCCCGTACTGAGAATGCAGTGGTTGATATTCGTAAACTACGGGACTACTGCCTCAATTTAGAACACGACGACGGTAAGCACAAAGCCCGGCTGTTTTCGTCTATTCTGGGGATGACTGCTGATGATGCGGAAGAATTACGCCAAATTCTTCTGGAAGTTGTTAAAACTCAAGAAGCGCAACTCGGTAGACTAGATGAATTTGGTCAACGTTACACCCTCGATTTTACCGTCCAATGGCAAAATAAAAGTGCAAAGCTTAGGAGTGGTTGGATTATCGAGCAGGGTTCGGATATTCCCAAGTTAACCACTTGTTACCCCCTGTAATCAATAGAGGCAATGTTTATGAAATCCAAAACAATCAAGTTGTTAGATGTCGTCGCTCTCACCGTTGACCTTCCCCAATATAATTTGTGGCAAGGACAAGTGGGAACAGTGGTAGAAATTTTGGCAAATGGGGCGGCGTTTGAAGTCGAATTTAGTGACCATCGCACGGGTCGCACTTATGAATCAATTGGGTTGCGTCCAGAGCAAATTATTGTCTTGCATTTTGAACCAGTTTCCCCCGATACTCAACTCGCAATGCTCCCGGTCTAACCTGCATAATTACTAAATTAACAATATTACAGATAGTCCTGAAAATGAACAGAAGAATCAGAAACCGGGTTTCTTCGTTAAATCT
>DATNRE010000299.1:0-5843 GCA_036703685.1 Candidatus Obscuribacterales bacterium | reverse complement strand
AATAACCAATAAATAACTATGATTTTCGGGGGTGGCATTAATCGGAATTGCGAAGTAAAAAACTACCTCTGCACTACAATTCTCGGCTAAAGCTAAACTTTCCGAAGCATGGCTACACCACTGACGTAATAAGCCAGAAGTTTCATCAATATAAATATTAATAACAGCGCCTTTATTGCCTTGATTGGTTACTGTAACCCGCAGTTCAAAAATTTCTCCCGCACAGGCAGAACTGTCTTCGGAAGGGTTAATAATTAAGGCGATGGGTTTAGCAATTCCCGCATTTTCTGAATATTCAATATCATTCAGAGCATGACCGTTAGTTTGTGAAGTTTGATGCACCATAATTTTAAATCCTCCAAAATAGTTAAATTAATTAATCTCAAAATTATTGCGAAAATCACAACCTAAATTAAATATTCTTTTGGCTTTGGCTATTCTGACTTCATGATCATCACTCCCACTAGCAATTAAAATATTGTCACCGACAATTTTAAGGTCAACACTATTAATTTTTTTCTGACGATAGGACTGGCTAACTTCTTGTTTAATCCCCAGATTTGTTTTTATAGAGGAACCATCAGCCATTGCTAAAGGTCTTTTTCCTTCAGAGGTTAAAGCCCAAAGCATGACTTTACCATCGTCCCCACCACTGGCTAAATAGCAGCCATTGTTACTAAATGAAACTGAACGAACCGCTTCACCCATTTTAGTTCCTTGCCAACGATCAATCACTTCACATTCTCCTGAACTATCTAAACAGTTTTTCATATTCCAGATCGTAATATTTCCTTGATTATCCCCGGTTGCTAAAATATCTGGAGCAATTTTTGCCACATCAACACTTAAAATATAATCATCTTGTCCTCCGGTGGGATAAGGAACTTTAAAGGTTTTATTCTGGTCAAGATTCAAAATTAAAAACTGATTATACCGACCGACAACTGCTAGGTGAAGATTGCCTTTACCGACAAAACTCAGGTCATAAACGGCAAAATCAAATTGTTTTTTCTTTAGTAGGCGATCGCTACCTTTAGTTATTTGATCTCGCTGAAGACTGGCATCCCACTGTAAAACTAAACCACTACCATGACCGCTAAATAAGGTTTGAGAATCTTGAGAAAATTCTAAGGCAAAAACCCGATCATCTTTATTAATTGAAAAAGTATCAATTAACCCTCTTTCTTCTGTTAATCCCCACAATTGAATCTCCCCATTTTCCAATCCGGCGGCGATCATATTATTATCAACAGGTCGGTAACGTAACACTCGTACAGCTTTTTTAGCATTGCCAATTTTACTAATAAATTGATTGTGTAAATCATTGAAAAAATTAGTGACTTTCCATTCGGCTATGGTCTGATCATTAGAACCACTCATAATCCTGCTGGCTAACCCATCAAATTGAACAGAATTAACGGGTTTTTTGTGTCCCAAAAAGGGATGATGTGGATTCAGTGTAGAAAACCACCACAGTAACCCCAGTAATAAAACACCGCCCGTTAATATTAGCCCCAGGGGAATAAAAGGTAAAACTTTTAATTTCAAAGTTTGATTACGGGGAGAAGTTCCAGACAAACGGCTATCAGAAATAGAGGAAAGATTTTGTGTTTGTATTGTTGTTACTTCTATTAAAAATTCTCTCATCCGACCTAACCAATGTCGTTTAACTTTTGTTACTAATAAGATTTGACTTGTTTCGCCAATTTCCAGATCAATAGTAGGATCAAAATTATTGATCTCTACATCATGATTTACGGGTTCTATAGATTTTTTTTTGTCTTGTATTAATAGAGATAAATCGGTTTTTAATTCATATTTTATTTTGTCTGAACAATTAATTTGGAGTTCAAACATCTGCGAAACATTGCTATAATTTTTGATTTCTATATGAAAAATAACCGGGTCAGAACGCCAAAAAAATCTTCTTCTACTGGGGATACGACGTTCCTGGGGAAAACACCTAAATTCTACAATTCCTTGGGGTAAAATTAATAAATTTCCGGTGATTTGCCTTGATAAACCATTGGTGATTGTTGCTGTAATAGTGAAGGGCTGAACTTGGCTTTTAGTTTGGATAATATCGGGAATTTGGCACCAGAAAACCGCATCTACCCGAAAACGAGATGGAATTTGGATAACCTGTTGTTCTTCTATTAACCAGGTGGGATTAATTCCTGTTAATTTTAATACCGCATTGGCAGGTTGAGAACTGGGATTATAAACTTGAACAGGGATTTTAATTTGCTGTAGGGGGTAAGCTTGAAATTCCTGAACAGGAAGGGTTAATTGTAAGCCAACTCCCCCGCTTCCTTCGAGTATATTTAACCGCAATAATTGACGGGTTTCTTCCTGAAGTTCAATGGAAAAAACTCTCACGGTTAGATTCATCTGACCAACAAAACCAGGTAAAGGAGTATCAATAATTTTAACTAGAAATTGTGTAGAATCTCCTGGGGGTTTTTTAGTACAAATTTCGGGGGATAGAATATACCAATTTGGGGCTAAATTTTCATCGGTACCCGCCGCTAATACTTCTACCTGAAAGCTGGCAAAACGGTCACTATAGTTAATCGCATTGATTTCAAAAGATACTGGTGATTGACCTGGCTTGAATGTCAGTTCAGTTGTAGAAATATCAGTGGTAATTAGATTTGTTTTCATGTTTAATTCCTTGAGATTTATCGTATTTAATTTATAATGAATTATCTTTAATTTATTGAATTTTTATCCTTTTCTCCTATTTTTGTCCTGAGTTGTTGTGATTCTCTCAATAATACTTCTAAGTTTTTGACTTGCTTTTGGGAATTATTTCCAGTCTTAATTTTTTGCTTTTGCAAATCTTGATTTTTAAGTTGATCAATCATTTGTTTCCAATTTTGTTCGCGGCTGTAAATAACATTTGCCATAGCTAACATCACTTTTCCTAACTGTCCAAATTCATCGCGCCGACGACTCACTTCCTCTAATATACTTTGCTCAAAGTTTTGTGACTCAATAGTTTCGGCGGCTTGCTGCAACTGTTCAATGGGTTTAATAATCCAACGCACCAGCAACAGAGCTAAAATCACGGCGACACCTGCCACCGAAATGCCAATAATTACGGTTAAAAGGGTATAGGTATAGATGTGTTTAAGAAAATCAGAATAGGGAATCACAACCACCATTAACCAATCAATTCCTTCTTGATTTTGTAGAGGGGTGACTTGGACAAGTTGTAAATCTCCTTTGAATCGAAAGGTGAATTGTTGTTTGTCTTTAATCTGATCTAAACCATTGAATTTTTCAATTAAGTATTGACCGGTTCCTTGAATAATCGGATTTTGACTTTCACTAACATTAAGTCGTTTGGTTTGATTATTCACTACTTTAAAGGGTTGCTCTAAAGTTGAGATGGCAATTACATCTCCTGTCCGTTCCATAATTAAAGCTTTTCCATTCTGACTAATTTCTAAATTTCCTAAAAATTTGCTAATTTGTACCAGACTAACATCAGTGGAAATCACTCCTTCAAAACTACCAGATTCCTGATTGTAAATCGGAATAGAAAAATCCATCCCCACCGTATTGATACTGCCAAATTGATAAACCGGAGTCCAGGTTGGTTTTTCTGCACTTTTAGCAAATTTATACCAGAGACGAAGGCGAGGATCATACTCCACGCTTTTGATCAATCTTTTGCGATTTCCTTTGGAGTCAACTTCATAAAAATTTCGATTCAAGTTTGTTGATTCATCTCTAATTTTTTCTATAAATTCACTTTCTATTTTTTCATAACTTACATGATTTCCTTGTTCTGTTCCTATATAAATGGAATTTAAAGCGGTTTCGTCTTGTATTTGTCGCCAAAAATATCGCTTGACTTCCGGTAAATTATTAATATTGACATTCCCACTTTGGATAGCTGCTAAATATGCAGGTAATAATAATTGTGGCTTTCCTAAATAATTGCGAACATTGAGTTCAATTATTTGAGTCGATTTTTCACTAACTTCTAACATCAATTTTTCAATCTCTTGTTTCCCTAATTGAAAGTTAAACCAGCCAATCACTGCAACAGAAGCCAATAAAGGCATAACAATAATTAGGGGCAGGGTATGGCGAATGGATAAAGAACCCACGGATTTATCAAAAATTTTATGGAAAAAAGAGACAGTTTTGTTAGCCATGGTTAGTTTAGTTTTATAGTAAGAAAAAATAACAATCTCAATCAATTGTCGTTTATTAATCTAAAGTAAAAGTTTAGTTAATTGTCGCCTTTTTACTGCAAAATTTAGAAAATTAATCCCTAGTTCTTGAGCAGTTCTAATCGTTTCTCTGGGAAAACTAAACCCTTCATTTAATCCCCAACCTATTGACAAATCCCCTAAAACCAAGATAATATTACCCCAATTAAATAGACTAATTTCTTGTCCTTTAATTATCGGAAACTGACTAAACAAAAATGGCTGATTTCGTAGGGGATGTTGACGAGTAATTGCTCCTGAATCTTTGGCTGTAACTTCGCCTGTTTTTTGAGCTAAATTTCTGACGGTGGCAATCACATCAGCTAACTGTTTATCTAAAATATTTGTTGTCGTCTCTAGTTCGCTTTCTAACTGTTGTATTAATGGATCAAATTCTCCATCTTCTTTAAGATCATTTAAGGTTTCTTTCAGTTTTTGTTGAATTTTAATTAACTGCACAATTTCGCTTTCCAGAGTTGTTAATTCTATAAAAATTATCCCGCCAGTTTCCCTATATTCTCTGAGACTTTCAATTTCTAATTCTGTTAATAGAGCTATTTTTTGATAGCTGAGATAGAGTAAATCATGGTTTAAATATTCGTTATTTTCTCCTGCTTGTAATTTAATTTTGCCAATTTCCTCAAGACCTCCAAGGGCGGGATAAAGTGCAGGTAAAGACTGAATTAGTCCAGATAAAGAGGATAAAATTATTTGATCAAGGGGTGAATTGTTGGAGATTAAACCGATGCTTACTACCCCTTGAGGACGTGCCACTACTTGTTGCCGATACCGCAAATCAATATGATTTCCGCCGGGAAAAAAAACATTATTTGGAGAGGTGATTTTGACAGTTCCTGCTAACAGAATAATCCGGCACAGTTCTACTTCTAATTGATCGGGTTTATTAATTTTTTCATCAATTCTAAACATTTCCTCGATCAAATATTTTGATTCGGGTCGATATAGTGTTTCTGGATTAACATATCTGATAGTAATATAAATTAATAGGGGGTTTTCCCCAGTTTCAGATGCGATATGAAATTCCATCGGTTCGGGAACAATTATCGGATTTCCCATTAAATCAATCGCAATTCCACGGTCAATTTTAATCCAGCGATTATCCCGATATTTAGCAACAATATGATCAGGAGACGGAATAGCAGAAACCCCTAATCCACAGACGATTCCGGGTTGATTTAGGGATTGATAATGGAGATTTTGGCGATTCTGGTGATAGGCATGGGCAGATTGCCAACGTTCAGCATTTAAGAGCAGTCCATCCTCTACAGATAGACGTTTTAGGGGCAGTGGTTCAGGGTAATCAAATAAGGAAAACATAATGATAATTATATTGTGATTTTGTCAAGAAAATTATAAAATTTTTAAGAGAGGGAACAGGGAACAGGGAACAGGGAACAGGTAATAGGTAATGGGTAATGGGTAATTCGTAATTCGTAATTCGTAATTCGTAATTCGTAATTTAATCTATTTTAAACTCTGTACCTCGATAACAACCTTGAAAGGAGGTAATTTCAAGTCCGGTTTTTTGTTGGAGTTGATCAACTAGGGTGGAAGAAACATTATTCCATTGATAGGGAAAGTTTCCTAAAGTTTGAT
>DATNRE010000298.1:0-11581 GCA_036703685.1 Candidatus Obscuribacterales bacterium | reverse complement strand
TATCAGGAGTTTCAGGAAATAGGGGACGAAATTTTAAAGAATAGTTCATTAGATGGGGTTTCCTTAGTCAGTATTGAACTGGTGAATTTTCTATGACTTAACTTAAAGGTAAACACAAAAAGTGACAATCTAGTGACAAACAAAGAGAGTGACAAAAAAAGAGAGACAAACAAAGAGAGTGACAAACAAAGAGAGACAAAAAAAGACAGTGACAAAAAAACAGAGACGCGCCGTGGCACGTCTCTATGGGAATGGAATTTAATTTGTGAACCCTTCCAAATTAAATACTTTTTCTTCGGAATTAACCTCTAAATCTGGAGTTTCTTCTACCGTCAAATTAGGACTTTCTTCCGTTAACTGAGTGGGGGTTCCTCGAAGCAATGAGTCACTATTTAAAGCATTCCAAGTCTGTTGATTGACTTGATTAGTGGTTTCTAAACCTTGGGCAATTTGAAACTCATTTAATGCCGTCAGGGTGCGAGAGCCCAAAATCCCATCAATCGGGCCAGGACGATAGCCTTTTGCTGTCAAACGTTCCTGTAGTAGTTGCACATCGCTTCCCCGAGAACCCCTTGATAAAACGCTATCTTCCTTGACGGGAACCGGACTGGCCACTTGAGGTTCCGCCGATAGAGCTTGCCAGGTGTCGCGGTCTACAGCCCCGGTGACTTCTAATCCCTTAGCTTGCTGGAACGCCCGCACTGAGGCTGTTGTCCGGGGGCCAAAAACACTATCGATTTTTCCTGGGGTGAACCCATGGGCTTTTAAGCGTTGTTGTAACCCCGTGACTTGGGAGCCTTCGGTTCCTTGGGATAAGACCCGTTCCCGACGACGGGGAGCTTGAGTTTCAGATTGATAGAAGGGTTGAGAAAAGAGTTCCCGTCTGGCGGTTTCTGTTTCCGTAAGGCTGGGGTTTACGGTGGAATTCCCTTCCTCCCGCCAGGATTCTGTCCCCCCTAAACCAGAATCTGATGTGGCAAAGGCAACGGGAGCAAAGACGGGAAGAACCAGAGAAAACAAGCCAGCAATAATAGCAGTTTTAATACCCATGACTTCTAATCCTATTTTTTTGACATCCTCCCCGCCGTAAACGGACGGGGATTCCTCACCACGCCACCTTTTTAGGATGGTCGCCGAATGGGGTTGACGCTTCGCAGACCGTTGCTACTTTAAAAGTAGTCTTACACTGTCTCCACGTCCGTTTTAAGTCTCGAAATGCCCTCCCGCGACTTGAGTTTAACCTCGTTCACTAAGATAACCTATCTTAACCCAGATTCAGAAAGGGTTTCTGCGTAAGTCCTATTAGATTTTGATAGACCTACCTGGCAACTCTATCAAATTTTAGTTGGTATATCAAGGGAAAGGGGCTTAGGTTAGAATAGCAAGGGACTATCACAACTGGAATAGAACTTGAATGGATGGGTCTGAAGGTGTAACAATTCCCTTACCGCCAGAGGGATATAAGTCGGGTTTTGTCGGAATTATTGGTCGCCCGAATGTGGGGAAATCGACTTTGATGAATCAGATGGTGGGTCAGAAAATCGCCATTACTTCCCCCGTGGCTCAAACGACGCGCAACCGTCTGCGGGGGATTCTGACGACGGATGAGGCTCAAATTATTTTTGTCGATACCCCCGGAATTCATAAACCCCATCATCAACTGGGTAAGGTGTTGGTACAAAATGCCAAGTCGGCGATTTCGTCGGTTGATGTTCTGTTGTTGGTGGTCGATGGGTCTGTGGAGGCCGGAGGGGGCGATCGCTATATTATTGAGTTACTCGAACAAGTCAAAATTCCGGTAATTCTGGGCATGAATAAACTGGATCAGCAGCCGGAGGATACGGTAATTATTGACCGGAGTTATGGCCAACTAGCCCAACCCCATGAATGGCCTGTAGTTAAGTTCTCAGCATTAACCGGGGATGGTGTCAATGATTTGCAACAATTATTAATCAATCGTTTAGATCCTGGCCCCTATTATTATCCCCCGGATTTGGTGACAGATCAGCCCGAACGCTTCATTATGGGGGAACTAATTCGAGAACAGATTTTACTCCATACCCGCGAGGAAGTGCCCCATTCTGTAGCGATTTCCGTTGACCGGGTGGAGGAAGACCCGAAAATTACTCGGATTTTATCCACAATTCATGTTGAGCGCCCTTCCCAAAAGGGAATTTTAATTGGCCATCAGGGCAGTATGCTAAAAACCATTGGCAGTGATGCCCGCCAACAGATTCAAAAGTTGATTGATGGTAAGGTCTATCTGGAATTATTTGTGAAGGTGCAACCGAAATGGCGTCAGTCCCGCAGTCAGTTGGCGGATTTGGGGTATCAGGTTGAATAGTGGTTTCTAGGTGATGCAACCCATCCCCTTTTGAAATCCTGAAACTTTTGGGTGCTTGCGTCCTCGCTCGAAGCGAACATTTTACGACGGGTTAGGCGCGCAAACCAAAATAAGTTAGGATTAAATCCCTATTTCCCGTATTACTAACTTCGTGAATTTCTCCGGGTTTCACCGCAATACAAACTCCAGGTTTTAAGTCATAATCTGTACCGTCGATACAAATATTTCCTAAACCCGATTCCACAAAAAATACCTCATACATATCTGCATGGGCATGACCACCCGCCACCTGTCCGGGGGAAAAATACGCTTGGGAAAAATTAGTTAAGTGGGGTAAATCCCCTAAACTTAACATGACCTTTTTTTTAATCGCTGGGTTATGGGAAACTTCCTGTTCTGGAATTTGGTTTAAATCTATTATTTTCATAAAAATTAACGATAAAACCTAGTATAATTATAACAAATTTATATCAATTTAGTCAACAGATTGAGCCAAACAATCTTTGACTTTTTCAATAGCTGCTTTGGGAGAATCCACAATAAAAACTTGATTTGGAGCCAGGGATTTAAAAAACTGTTGACTTTCCAAAGTTTGATTTATTAAAATAATAGGCTTATTTTGTTTAATTGCTAAGGCGATTTCTGAAGCAGTTCCGGCTCCGATTCCACAAGCAATAATAACATCGCCAGATAAGACATTAATCACATTTCTAGCTTGACCTAAATTCGTAAAAATCGCAATATCAACTGCTTCAGACATTCCTTGAGCATCGGCATTCGGTAAAATTCCCAGGGTCAAACCATTGGCTGCTTTTGCCCCTTGGTTTGCCGCTTCCATCACCCCATTATTACTTCCCCCGGTTAATAATACCCATCCTGATGCAGCAATTAATTGACCGAGTTGATAAGCATTTTCTACATCCTGGGAAGTTGCCGTTTTTCCCGGCCCCATAATGCCAATGATAATTTTTTTCATAAGAATATGATAATATGCCTCCATCTATTAATCTATACTGATGGGTAATTGCTAATTGTTTAACCTTGATAAATCTTAATATTTGTTATGAAAAGTAAACTCAAACTCAAACAAGTATCCGGGGATGCCTTAATTCAGATGCGGCAGGATTTGGTCGCTGAATCTACACTGTGTTTTAATTATATTATTTTAGTGATTACGGCTTGTTTAATTGCTACCTTTGGATTACTAAGTAATAGTACGGCCGTGATTATTGGGGCAATGTTAGTCGCTCCGATTATGTTACCCCTGCGGGGATTAGCTTTTGGTATTTTAAAAAGTGATCAAGAATTATCTCGACGCGGTATTATTTCGATTGTCGTGGGAACGCTGGTGGCACTAATATTATCAATGACATTGGGAAAAATAACAGGAATTGAAGATTTTGGATCAGAAGTTTTAGCCCGAACTCAACCAAATTTAATTGACTTAGGAATTGCGGTTGTTGCGGGGGGATTAAGCGGTTTTACGAAAGTAGAAAAAGGGATTAGTGACGCGGTGGCGGGAACCGCAATTGCTGTAGCTTTAATGCCTCCTTTATGTGTGGTTGGTTTAACCTTATCCCAGGGTTATTTTGATTTAAGTTATGGCGCGACATTGCTTTATTTAACCAATTTAATTGGGATTGCTTTAGCTTGTATGATCGTTTTTATTGTAGCCGGTTATTCCCGACTGCGAAAACAATTTGCTTTAACTTTAATTATTGCCGCTGCTTTAGCTATTCCTTTAGGAATTAGTTTTTTACAGTTCGTAACTCAACTGCGACTCCAAACCGATTTAAGAAAAATTTTTGAACAGCAAACCTTAACCGGACAACGGGTAGATTTACAGGAAACTAATATTAATTGGAAACAAGATCCTCCTAAAGCCTATTTAAAAGTTCGAGCTACCGAACCTGTAACTCCCAGACAAGTTCGTTTAGTTGAAGATTTTATTAATAAAAAAATGAGACACAATTTCGCCTTAGTTTTTTTAGTTGAAGAAGTTCAACGAGTAGAAGCAGAAAAGGAATAGAGATTAACCCTTAATTCTTATTCCTTTATACCCTATTAATATTTGTGGCGGTAAAGGTGGCAATTTTGGTAAAAATATCAACAATTAAGGGGTTAATTGTTCTGTGTTTTTTTATTCTTATTCTTCCGAATTTTTGCGGTCGGTATGTGTGGGAGTTTTAGGACGGGAGATGCGTTGCTGTTTATAAAAAGGTCGATAAACTCGCAGCCGATAAATTGAAGTGCCTTTAACTTTTTTGAACCCCCTTAAAATTAGTAAAGTCATTAAAGTTCCGATTAAACTCATCTGCCATAATCCACATCCGGTGGCAGTACCCAAACCGGCGGTTAACCATAAAGCTGCTGCTGAAGTTAGCCCTTTAACTTTGGGTTTAAGATTGGGTTTTGACTGTTGAAAAATAATGCCCGCCCCAATAAATCCCACCCCCGTTGCAATGCCTTGAATGGTACGACTCAGGGCATTAGTTGAGTTAAGATCAAATCCTGCTTGTAGAGTGATCATCACAAAAATGGCAGCCCCTAAACTGACAATCATATAGGTTCTCAGTCCCGCAGGTCTGCTCGGTTGCTCCCGATCTAGTCCAATGATTCCTCCAATTAATAACGCTATTCCTAAGCGAAAGAAAATGGTTAACCAGTCATCAGACTGAAAAAACATGGGGTTAGCACTGGCACTCATTGATTCTATAATCCCTATTAATTATCTAATTAAAGTTATGGATTATTCTCCACAACCTGATCATCAAGTTTATCAAGTTAATTGAATTGAATTAGAATTAAATTTACCAGGACTTACAGAAAACAACCATATCTAGTAGGGGCGAACGGCCGTTCGCCCCTACGGATGGTGTATAATTGGGTATTCTCCGTAAGTCCTATTTACTTTCCCAATTCCCAAGTTGGCCCCATCAGGGTTCCTCGCAGTCCCCAGGGGGGTTGGGGCGGAACCTTAATCTCCAGTTGGCCACTATAGAGCTTTTGTTGAATATAGGGACTGTCTAAAACGGGCCAATTTTCCAAAACCCGTTGTTCTCCATTAATGAAGGCGTCCCCAAGGGCTCCATTTTTTTCATAGGTGAGAGTTAAGCGATCGCCCGCTAAACTTTTATAACTTAATTTTCCTTGATTTTTCCAATCTTGATCGATAATTTCCCTTTGATCTAATGCGGTTTTCAACTGTTGTAAATTCCGATAGTCAGACACCGTCCCAACATCGGTGATCCAAGCGGTTTTATTCCCCATTGCTGCTAAGGCTTGTAAGTTAGGTTCTTTGTCGGAAATTGAGGATTTTAACTCGATTTTATCCCCCCAAGGTCGCGCCACAAACCAAACATTATGAATTTTCCAAATATACCAATTCTTATGGCGTTGGGGTTGGCCGAATTGTCGGGGTAAAACCAGATGGGAAGCCGGGGGAACTCCGGCTTGTAAATCCGTTTCATTTAAGATTAATTGTAGGATAACTGCACCCCGTTTCTGAACGAGTTGATCCCCAGGACTGCGACCGGTTGCTTGGGGGCCGTGATAGGTTCCTGCTAAACTAATTACCGCATTTTCTTCACCCTTGGGATCACGCACCACTAATTTATAAGTAGCATATTGGGCGCGAATTGTACCTTTAACTTGATAGACCCTAGCTGGTTCTAATAGAGTGCCTAAACTATAGTCTTTTGTGATATAAAAATCTTCCCAAAGGCGGTTACTTTCATGATAACTATAATAGGCAGGATGGCTGGCTCTGGCTTCAAAAGGCAGGGGAATTTCTTTGCGGGCGATCGCTTTTAAAATTTCAGGAGGACGATAGGAACTCAGGGCCGCAGGTAAGGCTAACCAAGCATATTGATCGTCCATTTGTTCAGCAAATTTGAGTTGATCTCCCCACCATAACCAAGCAATAGCAGTTGATCCACTATTCCAAGTATGACGATCAAATCCGCGACTTTCTGCCCCGCCTGCGGTGCCCCAACTCAAGCGTAATGCCATATTAGTTGCATACCAATCTAATAATCCTTTGGCTAATTCTCGTAATTTTTGATCCCGAGAAAAATCATAGAGATTTAATAACCCACTAATACTATATCCATAATAAATCGAGGAATGAAATTCTCCTTGACCAATGGTTAAAAACTTATTTAATTCTGACCGTAACCAAGCTTCATTCGTGGCGGCAGTGGCTGGATTGTCCACAGGAAAACCACTAGCATTCATCAGAGCTAAACCCGAAGCCCGTTGCATAAAAGCATGGTTTTCTGTTCCCCCTTCTTTCCATTCTAAAACCTTGGGGGCTTGTAATTGACTGCGATAGGCAAGTCTAACCTCCAAAGGCATTGTGTCTTTAAATAAAAAGAAAATTCGCACATCTAAGGGGGCGCGAAAATGATAAATATCCTGTTTATCTTGATCCATTTTTAATAAAATATCCCAACTCTGTTGGGGGTCATATTTTTTCCCCTCCGGCTGATCTTGGAGACTTAATCGAGATAAAATAATTGGCAACAAATACTTATGGGGATCACCCAATTTAATTCGTCGCCACCAGGCATCCTTCTCCTCTAAATTAATAGCGGCTAATTTTTTTCTAATGGCTAACCCTCTAGCTTGAAAGGCGATTTCTTCGGCTGATTTTTTATCCTTGGGTTGTGGAATAGTAAAATTTGAGGGTTGAGTCGAATAAAAAATAGAATCTTCTAGGAATGGGTTAAAAGTCTCTAAATGGGAATTTTGGGGTTGATATTCAGAGGAATACCAGCGACAACTAACAGTAAGGATTAAGATTGTTGTTAACCCGATCGTTATTTTAAGGTTTGTGTTCATGAAATTTTCAAGGTTTAAGATAGGAAATCATTTTTTCAGAGATGCTGAGTGATAACTTTGAACATTTAGGATAAAATGGAAAACGAAATCAATCATAGGGTGGGTCAGATGGGATATGCGATCGAGGTTAATCAATCTAACTTTGAACAAGAAGTTGTCAAGGTTTCCTATGAAAAACCTGTATGGGTTGACTTTTATGCAACTTGGTGTGGCCCTTGCCAAATTTTAAAACCGATTTTAGAAAAGTTGGTCAAAGAATATGATTTTATTTTAGCAAAAATTGATATTGATCAAAATCCTGAATTAGCGAGTCAATATCAGGTCGAAGGTGTACCCGATGTCAGAATTGTGGAGCAAGGGAAAGTGCGTCCGGGTTTTGTCGGTGCATTAACGGAAATTCAAATCAGAGAAACCCTAATTCAGATGAATTTAAAATCTGATTTTGATCGAAGTTTAGAAGCATTAAAAAATGCGATCGTGGATCGAAAATTTCCCCAGGCTAAACAATTACTAGATCAGTTATTTTCTGAATATCCAGATAGCCCGGAAGTGGTTTTAGAAGCGGGTAATTTTTTAATTGTAATTAATCAACTGGAAAACGCCGAAAAGATGTTAAATACCATTCCAGAAGATCGGGGGGAATTTTTCCTCAAAGCTCAAGCATTGAAACAATTAATTCAATTCAAAAAAGATGCGGTTTCCTCTGGAGAGAGTGAACTAGAACAGAATTATGCTAAAGCCTGTCAATTGACTTTAGATCAATCCTATTCCGAGGCTTTATCTTTGTTTTTGGAGATTGTATCGACCCATCGTAAATTTAAAGAAGATGCGGCTAAAAAAGCAATGTTAGCTATTTTTAATTTACTCGGAAATGAACATCCTCTGACCCAAGAATATCGCAAAAAATTAATGCTAGAATTATATTAGAGACTCGGGAATAGGGAGAGGAAATTTAACGTTTTATTATCACTTAAAATGGAATCGGCAATTTCCGTGCTTTTCCATTAATTGTTTTTCTCTAAAAATGAATATATTATGACTAATGCTTCACTGATTTTAGGGGAATTAAATGATCGGGATATAGACTGGATGGTGACAGAAGGTAAACGAGAAACCATTCAAGCTGGTGCTATTTTGATCGCAGAAAATCAACCCCTGGATGCTCTATATATTGTATTGAGTGGAAGCCTAAATGTTTCTGTGGCTTCATTAGGAAATCAAATTGTCGGAAAAATTGGTGAGGGTGAGGTATTAGGAGAAATGTCTTTTGTTGATGGACGTTTACCTTCTGCTACGGTGCAAGCGGCGGAAGATTGTTATGTATTATCGATTTCTCGACCTTTATTATCTCAAAAATTAGAAGAAGATGTTTTATTTTCTTTGAGGTTTTATCGCGCAATTACTAAGTTTTTATCCTCCCGTTTACGGGCAACGGTTAACAATCTAGGCTGTGATGAAAATACTAATTTATTGCCTAATAAACTCCCTCAAAATAGTCTTAAAACCGAGCAGGATAATCGTTTAGATTGGATTATGCAGCGTTTAAGTGGATAATAAAACTGGGTATTTTAGATAAATATTAATATTAATTGATGTTTTAAAAAAGGAAAAAACTATGATTTCAGGTCAAAGAAAAGGTCTAATTTTTTTATCCCTAGGGTTAAATTTATTCGGTTTTTTTGCAGTTAATTTAGGGATCAATTCTGCCCTTTCTCCGGTTATCTTAGCGGCTCAACCTCAAAATAATCTGGCTAAACAATTAGTAGGGAAATGGCAAGTTCCTACTAATCTTTCTTCGGGTATTATTTTTACTGAGGATGGCAAGATTTATATATTTGTAACACCCATTGAAGCGATCCAATTAGAATACACGATTGATCCAACTTTCAAACCTGGATTTATGCTATTTCGTGATGCTCAAGGAAAAATTGTCGGAACGGCTATTTTTGAATTACAAGAAGATGGACAACTTCAGTTAGACTTAAATATTACGGGAGATGAACAACCCGCTATTACTACTTTTAAATCTCAACCTTTGCTGTTTAAAAAAACTTCTGAAGACCCGAGAATTGCTACTTCAGTTAGGATAAAAACGCCGACAGCATCGGAATTAAAAGAACAAGCTGATCGAGATACCCAATTAGAAGCAAGACAATATATTGAAATTATGAATCGAGGGAATGAAGCAAGTTATACTCAGTATAATGTTTTTAGTAATAACTTAGAAGAATTTATTAAAGGTCTGCCGGAAGAAACTCGAAATTATCGCTATAATATTAGAGTTATTGACGAAAAAAATATGGTTCAATCGGTTGCTGTTGCTAAACGAGATGGATTAAAAAGCTATATTGGAGTCGTTTATATTGAATCTTCACCGATTAGCACCATCAACACACAATCAATAATTTGTGAGAGTGATCAACCGACTCAAAAAGTGCCTAATCAACCCGTATTATTCAGCAATCAAGCGGTTAATTGTCCGGCGGGATATTCGAGAGTAAAATAGGCATTATTTTTCTCAGGTTTAGATGAAATGCTGAAATATTGACTATACAATATAGGGCTACGCAGTTGAAATATATACAGGACTTACGCACAAGACCAAAGAAACCAGCCTGATTTTGCGGATGAAATCGAGATTTCTCGTTCAGAAACCCGGTTTCTGCGTAAGTCCTATCTAAATACAGTAGGGACGAACGGCCGTTTGCCCCTACTTGTAATAAAGTGTCGGTAGTTCACGACGCAGTAACTTCATTGGTCAAAGGATTTCCCTGCTCAAAATCAGAAAAATTAGCAATAGTTGTCCGGGCAATGTCATCTAAAGCATTTTCCGTAAAAAAGCCTTGATGGGCCGTAATTACTACGTTAGGAAAAGATTGCAGTAATTGAAAAGTATCATCCTGAATAATGGTAGTAGAAAGATCCTCAAAGAATAGTTTATCTTCTTCTTCATAAACATCAATCCCCACATAACCAATTTTCTCGGATTTAATCCCTTCAATTACGGCTTTGGTATCAACTAATTTTCCCCGACTGGTATTAATTAACATCACCCCGGATTTCATTTTCGCAATGGTTTCTTGATTAATCAGATGGTGAGTTTTGGGAAATAAAGGACAGTGGAGAGAAATAATATCCGAACGTTGCCAGAGTTCTTCTAAAGAAACATATTCATAATTTTCTAGTTTTTCAAAATTGGGATTAGGATAAACGTCATACCCCAAAAGATGACAGCCAAATCCTGCCATAATTTGAGCAAAAATCTGCCCAATTTTTCCCGTACCCACCACCCCAACGGTGCGATTATGCAGGTCAAATCCTAATAATCCATCTAAGGCAAAATTATCATCCCGAACCCGATTATAAGCCCGATATAATTTGCGATTCAGCATCAAAATTAATCCGACGGCGTGTTCCGCCACCGCATAGGGAGAATACTCCGTGACTCGTACCACTGTAATCCCTAATTCGGCTGCGGTTTTGAGATTAACATTATTAAATCCGGTGCAACGCAGGGCAATTAACTTTGTGCCTTGAGATGCCAAAATTTCCAGGGTTTCTGTTCCTAAATCATCATTCACAAAAACACAGACCGCCGGAAATCCCGTCGCTAGTGATGCGGTTTGGGGTTGCAAACGAGCTTCAAAGAAAACAAACTCATGACCGCCTTGGGAGACTTGATTCTCTAACTCAAGAAATTGACGATCATAGGACTTGGTACTAAAAACAGCAACTTTCATAGGTAGATTGTTAAACTTGACAACATCTTGATAGAATAACAGGTGGCACTCCCTATTTAAGATAAATTATCGGGTGATACAGATTATAGTTAATTTTTAAGAATAGAGGAGTCTATTTTTTGTGGCAGAACGGACATACTGGTTAGCATGGTCACAGATTAATGGGGTAGGTTCTATTTCCATTCAGCGTCTCAAACAGCATTTTCAAGAATTAGAAATTGCCTGGCAAGCAACGGTTAATGAGTTAATAGAAGTTGAAGGTTTTGGCAAGCAAACCGCCGAGAAAATTGTTCAACAGCGATCGCAAATTAATCCTCAAGAATTATTAGAACAACATACCGCTAAAAACCCCTATTTTTGGACTCCTGCCGATGCCGAATATCCCCGATTATTATTAGAAATTCCCACCTTTCCTCCGGTTCTCTATTATCGGGGAAGGGTTGAAACCCTTGAAAATCAAGGTGTTACTCCGACGGTGGCGATTGTCGGAACCCGTACCCCCACAGAATACGGTTGTCGCTGGACTCGTCAAATTAGTATGACCCTAACCCGTCGAGGATTTACGATTGTTTCGGGGATGGCGGCGGGAATTGATACCCAAGCTCACCGCAGTTGTTTAGAGGTCGGAGGACGAACTATTGCCGCGTTAGGAACT
>DATNRE010000297.1:0-3077 GCA_036703685.1 Candidatus Obscuribacterales bacterium | reverse complement strand
CATATTCTCCCCCAACAATTAATTCTTTTCCTATGGATTGTAAACCGATTTGATTGGCAATTAAATCCGCTAGGGCTAATAAGGGTTCTCCCACCGCAAACCCCACAATCACCGAAGCCATCATGGTTGTGGTATATAGAGAATTAGCGGATAATAAATGACGTTTTTCCACGACTAAAGGAATGGCTGATTGTTCCGCCGGGGCAAAAAATTGAGTCAGGGTAGAGACTAAAAAAGTAGTGATTAATAAAATATAAAATCCCACGGGTAAGTGGCTGAAATATTGATCTTGAAATAGCCATAAAATTAGGGGTAAAGCCATAACTAAACCCCCGCGTAATAGATTCGTAATCACTAAAACCGCTTTTTTTGACCATCGATCAACAAATACTCCCGCACCCGCTCCAAACAAAATTGCAGGAATAGTAAACGCCATCATAATGGCTGATACCCAACCACTAATGGTTTGATCAGCCTGTTGAAATCGAGTCGAAATAATGGCAATCATTAATACTAAATAAACCTTATCCGCCAGTTGAGAAAACAATTGTCCACTCCAAAGGGCGAGGAAATTTTTGTTTCTTAGGACGGGTAAAAATCCCCTTTCTTGCTCCCCGGGGGGTTCAGGAATAGGGCTATTGTGATCGTAATTATTTTTTCCATTGTCTAATTCTGCGGAACTAGACGGGGTAATTTCTATCAAGGAGTCTGTCTCCCAATCTTTCATAATGGCCAAGGGTGGATGGAATTTAAAGTTGTTTTCTAAATCTGGCGATCGCATCTTATAATTTTAAATTGGTATTCTAAGAGCAGTCAGGTTTGAGCGAAAATTGACACTCCCTCCCTAACATTTTAATGATTAATTGGATCAGTGGCATGACTGATATCAAAATGGGGGATCAATAATAAATTGGTGGGTAAAGGTATCAATCAGCGACGCGGAACGGATACAACACCCTAAATGATATTCTGTATATTGCCGTAATGTCCGTTCTACGGTCATCCAGTCCCAAGCCAGAATCAGTTCAGATCGGGATGACACCTCTGGGTCAAGGAGTTCAGGTTGGGCTAAGTGTTGCAGAATTGCTAACTGTCCGGCGGTCAGTTTTGTATTAATTTTCAGTTGAGGTTGAGGCACACTTTCTATGGTGTAAAGGTTCCCAGACTCCTTAAGTATAGGGGTTTTTGAGGCAACGGGAATCGGTTTTTTCGGTTTGAGAGCGGATGGAGTCCACTCCGATAAATTAATAATTCCCCCGGTCTCAATACTAAACCCAACCCGCCAATGTTCATCGGTAAAATTAGGCTGAAGTCGTCGTTGAGTTAAACAACATAATTGTACTTGAGGTGCGGTTCCCGCTAGGGCGAGAAGATGGAAAATTCCTTGGGTTAAACAGGCAATAATTTGAGTAGAATTAGCAACTAAATGGGAATTAGAAAGAGTTTGTAAACGGTTTAAATGTTCATTCAGGAGGATAAATAAATCCTCTTGCTGATGGTCGCCGAGGGCTTGACTGAGGACTAATTCTGCTAAATATTGACTGGCGGCTAATTTACCTAAATTTTTACTTAAACCTCCATAGGTGGTGACGGTTTCGGCTTGGGTTATTTTATCAAGCGATCGCCCTTTAGCAATTAATAATTGATTGACAACAAATAATTCACTCCGTCCTCCTAGGGAAGATTTTGCTTTTCTAGCTCCGGGGGCAATGGCTTTAATTAAGCCAAATTCCCGGGTTAAAATGGTTAAAAGTCGATCGGATTCTCCAAAGGGTTGGGCTTTTAAATTAATCCCTGTAGCATTATAGGTTTTACTCATTTAATCTTGACTATTAACTCTCTTTTTTGGTTTCGGCTTTCAAAATATCAACGGCGCGAGAAGTGCCTAAACGAGTGGCTCCTGCTACAATTAAATCAACCGCTTGTTGGTAGGTACTAATGCCGCCGGAGGCTTTAATTCCGATGCGTCCTTTGGTCACGGATTTAATTAATTCAATATCGGCAACGGTCGCCCCCCCATACCATCCCGTACTGGTTTTAATATAGGCAATTCCCGTATCCATTAAGACCTCAACGGCCAAACATTTTTCCTCCTCCGTTAGTACACTGGTTTCAATAATTGCCTTAACTGTTTGTCCAGTTTCTTCACAAATTTCGGCAATTTCTCGATACAATTCCTCGGTTTTTCCAGTTTTCAACCAACTTAAATTAATCACCACATCTAATTCCGTCGCGCCATTTTCAACCGCTTCTTGAGCTTCATAAAGTTTAACCTTAGAAGTTGTCGCTCCGGTAGGAAATCCGATCACAGTACAAACCTTGGGTGATTTTCCTTGCAGAAATTCTTTCACGAATTTAACATAACTGGGAAACACACAAACACTGGCAAATTTATATCTTTCTGCTTCATAACAATACTGTTGAATTTGTTCCGGTGTTGCCGTTTGATTCAGTAAGGTATGATCAATATAGGGAGTAATATCTAATCCTTTAGGATTAATAGATTTAGCCATAGAATTTATAGTAAATTGTTGAGAGATTAATTCTATTATAGAGCAATTTTAAATTCTTGAGTACAAGGGAACAGGAAATAGGAAATAGAAATAATATTTCTGGCTATTTCCTGTGAGTTATAAGTTATTATAAACTATTGAGGATTGCTAAGCAACCAAACATAATTATTTACATATTTCTAATTCCCTGTTCCCTGTTCCCTCTCCTAACTAGGTAATTTATTTTGTGCAACTACTTATATAAATTATTTACTCTGATTTTTTCTTTTTCTAGGCTCAATTACGTGGCGATCAACATTATAGTGTTTTGCCGCTTGGGATAGATTCAAATATAATAACGCATCATCACCTAATTTTTTCTTTTCCGTTGGTTGACTGGGAATTATCCCCAAAATCTTGATAATTTCCCCCGCCACTGCTTTAGCTAATAAGGGCGGAACAGAATTTCCCACCTGTCGAAAACCGTGCCATTTTGTCCCTTGAAATCTAAACCAGTCGGGATAGGAATGTAAGCGGGCGGCTTCTCTAACCGTAATACAACGGGGGGTATAGGGATGAATTGGA
>DATNRE010000296.1:0-4531 GCA_036703685.1 Candidatus Obscuribacterales bacterium | reverse complement strand
AGTCCCAGCAACGGCCGATCATCAAACTTTGGAAGAATATGCCCGAAATTCGGAAGTTAGTCAACGTTATATTGGGGATAAAACCATTAAAAAAGTGATTGTTGTCCCAGGAAAATTAGTTAATTTTGTTGTAGTCTAACTCAGCAGGATTAAAATAGTTTAAGATTCCTCCAAATTTTTCCGGTTTGGGGGTTTTTTATTCAGAATAAATGAGGAATTAGGATTGATAGCACCAGACTGGGGAAGGGACACAATATATTCTAAATTTGATATCATGGACAATACGGATAATCAGGCGATCACAAAAAACGGTTTACGAGTCTCAAATTTTGCGTGGGTAGCTTGATCATGAAGGGATGAGAAGCTCAAGAATTTTGGTATAGCTTGCTTATCTTTAATCAAGTTTAGTCTTTCTATAAAAAATCAACTGATCTTAATTCTTGAAAAAGGAAATTTCATGTTTAATAATAGCAAAAAATTTTATGAGCAAGGTTTAACAAAAGCACGCCAAGGGAATTATCAAGGTGCTTTAAAGGATTTTGATCAAGTGATTAAATTAAACCCTAATTATGCTAGTGCTTATAATAATAGGGGTCTAGTTTATTATTATTTAAAAGATTATCAAAAAGCGGTTGTTGATTTAACAAAAGCCTTACAAATTGAGCCCAAGTTGCCGGATGCTTATTTGAATCGAGGCAATGCTTGGAGACATTTAGGCAAATATGAAAAAGCGATTCAGGATTTTAAAACTGCTCTTAGTTTTAATCCCCAAAGTGATGCGGTTTATAATAATTTGGGATTAGCGATCGCCCAATCAGGACAATATCAAAATGCCATTGATAATTACAATCAAGCTCTATCTTTAAATCCTGAGAATCATAAAACCTATTATAATCGGGGTCGAGCTTTTTATTTATTAGGCATCAAAGAAAAGGCTTTAGATGATTTTAATAAAACCACTGAATTAGAATTGAATTATATTAAAGCCTATATTAATCGAGGATTATGTCATTATCAATTAGGGAATCATGATCGGGCTATCCGAGATTATAACCGGGCATTACAAATTGATCCTTATAATGTTTACGCCTATTATAACCGAGGTTGTGTTTACCATAATTTAAAGCAATATCAAGCGGCAATTGATGACTTTAATCAAGCTCTAAATATTGACCCCAACTTTATTAAAGCCTATTTGAATCGGGGGTTATCTCGTTATAAACTCGGAGATGAACCCGGCGCGAATAAAGACTTTTATCATGTAATGTGTGTCAATTCCGATACCTATATTCATTATCAAGCACAACGGGGAATTTCCGATCCGACTCCCTATGCCAAAAATTCTCCTAAAGTTGATACTCAACATGGGGGAGAATATTTTTATACCACATTTCTCAATGGATTATGGGATGCTGAAGACCTCGAACAAAGGGAATCAACCATCTGTGAAGCTGAATTTATCAATGAATAAAAAATAATATAGCAATCCTAATCAAAAGGGAACAGGGAACAGGGAACGGGGAACAGGGAATAGGGAATAGGGAATAGGGAATAGGGAATAGGGAATAGGGATAATACTTTCGGCTGTTTCATGTCAGTATTGAAATGTTACAACCTATTGAGGATTGCTAAGTACCTAAACAAAATTAATTACAAATCCTCTACCCTGTTCCCTGTTCCCTGTTCCCTGTTCCCTGTTCCCTCTCCCAAATAGGTAATTTATTTTGTGCAACTCCTTATAGTAATACCCTAGGGGTTTAAGTCAATAACATATTTAAACTGATGAATAATAAAAACAAAGCAAAAGCTGTTCGTAATTTTTCCCCTGAAATAATATGGGAAAGTGCCGTTCCCCAAAAAGCGCCTAAGATTGCAAACGGAGCAATTAATAATAAAGCTGGCCAGTAAATATATCCAATAAAACCAGGAACAAAAGAATCCCCATGGGAAGATAACAAAAAAGCCAGAGTTCCTAAAATAGAAATCGGTAAACTAAAGGATGAAGATGTGCCCACCACTTCATACATGGGTAATCCACAATAAATTAAAAAAGGAACACTAATTGCACCGCCTCCCACCCCTAGAAGTCCCGATTTAAAACCTATTCCTAAGCCGACAGTGTTGATAATTGCTAATCTGGGTAAGTTTTCCGATTTAGCTTGAGGTTTAAAATCCAACAATAATTTAACCGAAATCAATAATAAAAATAATCCAAAAATAATTTTTAGTAAACTACTGGATAAAGTATGATCTAATAAAGCGCCTAATAAAACACCGAATAAAATCCCCGGAATAATTTTCCAAAATACTCCCCATTGCACATCCCCTTTAGAATGGTGTGCCACAATTGAAGAAGTCGCCGTGAAAGTCATAATACTCATGGAAGTGGCGATCGCACTGTGCATTACCAGATCGCTTGGAAACCCCATTAAATTAAAAATATAAAATAACCCCGGGACAACTAACATTCCCCCACCAATGCCGAGTAATCCGGCCGTTGTTCCCGCGGCTAGTCCCAATGTTGCTAACAATACCCAAGGTAGAATCCCCATGATCATCAAAAAATATCCAGTTGAAAGCAATAGCTCAAATGTATTCTGTCACAAATTTCTATAGCGCGTTTCCCCCAAGCTGATCTTCTGTGTGATTAATTCCGATTAGCCGATGAACACTAAGCTGTAAAATGGTGCAAAGTGCAAATTGACAACAGTGACGGCCCTCAAGCCAGTGTGAGAGGGAAAGGCAATATTTGACTGTTTCCGTCCACTGCACGTTCAAAAAACCAGCCCGTGATGTATTAGTCACAATTTGTTAGTTAAGAGCTTCGGTATTATAAGGGAGAACAAACGAATGTATCGTCCAAGTGGAATTGGTGCTGCAACTAAGACGGGAGCCAACGGCCGTGTCTTTATCTTTGAAGTGGAGGGACTGCGACAAGGGGAGAATACAGACAAACTCAATTTTCCGATTCGTCGCAGTGGTGTAGTTTACGTCACCGTCCCCTACGAACGCATGAATCAAGAAATGCGTCGGATTACCCGGTTAGGAGGAAAAATTGTTAATATTCGCCCTGCCGGTGAACCTCAACCCGAAACGGCCGTAGCGACTGTCAGTCAACATCAGAGCCAACCATCAGCCGAAAAGAGCCCTACCGCAACTGAAGCCAAGGCTAAAACGGAAATTCCGGTTAATATCTACCGTCCCAATAATCCCTATATCGGGAAATGTATCGAGAACTATGAACTCGTAGGTGAAGGCGGTTCGGGTACAGTCCGTCACGTCACCTTCGACATCTCCGGTGGCGATTTACGCTATGTTGAAGGTCAAAGTATTGGGATTGTTCCCCCCGGAACAGATAACAAGGGCAAACCCCATAAATTAAGACTGTATTCGATTGCCTCGACTCGTCATGGAGACAAACTCGATGATAAAACTGTCTCCCTGTGTGTTCGTCAACTGGAATATAAACATCCTGAAACCGGAGAAACCGTCTATGGCGTTTGCTCCACCCATCTATGCAATTTAGAACTCGGCGCAGATGTGGCCATCACCGGGCCAGTAGGTAAGGAAATGTTATTACCTGATGACGAAGAAGCTACGGTGGTGATGATGGCAACGGGTACGGGTATTGCACCGTTCCGGGCTTTCCTGTGGCGGATGTTTAAAGAACAACATGAAGACTACAAATTCAAGGGATTAGCTTGGCTATTCTTCGGAATTCCTTACACCGCTAACATTTTGTATAAGGAAGAATTGGAACAGTTACAACGGGAATTTCCTGATAACTTCCGCTTGACCTATGCCATCAGTCGTGAAGAACAAAATCCCGAAGGTGGCAAAATGTATATTCAAGATCGGATTAAAGAAAATGCCGATGAACTGTGGCAATTAGTTCAGAAAGAGAATACCCATACCTATATTTGTGGTCTTAAAGGTATGGAAGGCGGAATTGATGAAGGTATGACCTCGGCTGCGGGTAAATTTGATGTGAACTGGAGTGATTACCAGAAAACACTCAAAAAAGGACATCGTTGGCACGTGGAAACCTACTAAATCAGTTATCAGTTATCAGTTATCAGTTAACAGTTAACAGTTGCCAGTTATTAGTTACCAGTTGCCAGTTATTAGTTGCCAGTTATTAGTTGCCAGGTTAATAATTTAAGTTGAAAATCACCGATTATAAACTGGTTTTTAACTGTTTTAAGTTAACTGCTTATTGTAGTTAACTTAAAAATATTTCTTCAATGACAACTGTTAACTGATAACTTAAAATCAACTATTTACTATAATAACTGATAACTGATAACTGATAACTAACAACTGATAACTGATGACTGATGACTGATGACTGATGACTGATGACTGATTATTTTATGATTCCAAAAACTGGCATTGAAATGTACCAAAAGCGACTTTTTGCCCTATATAAAAGTCAAATTTATACTAATTTAGATTCTGAAATTGATCAACCGAATTATCAAGATTGGCTAGATATATTAAAGCAAGAATCTGATTTAATCCAAGATAAAAT
>DATNRE010000295.1:0-1690 GCA_036703685.1 Candidatus Obscuribacterales bacterium | reverse complement strand
TTTTTTTCCTAAAACTAAAGTAAAGATTTCTCCCCAAACCCCACAGGTTAAGGGGCGATTAATTGACCAAGTTAAGGGAGGAATGACCCCAGGAATTACTTCTGCGGCAATGGTTCGTGTCCAAATCGGATATAAATTGGTAATGGGGCGACTTTGCAAAATCCAGACTTTTACCCCATCCCAACACCACTCAATATCCTGGGGTAAACCATGATAAAAATTTTCAATTTCTTGGGCAAGTTCAACTAATTCTAAAATAACAGCTTTAGGTAAAATATCAGGGGTTTCTAAATCCTCAATAGAGGTATTAATTTCTATTTCTAAATGAACGGGGGTACATTGCCCTCCAACAACGGATTCTGCCTCCGAGGGTAAGGCTTCAATAATAATTTGTGAACCGCCATCTAGGGGGTTACGGGTAAATATAACCCCGGCGACTTCACTGGCTAAATAGGGTTGAATTAATACGGCTATTCCCGTATCAGGAAGTTGTTGATTTTGACGATAGGAAATCGCTTCTGGAGTCCAATAGGATTGACGACATTGAATAATTGCCTGGTGTAATTCTGAAACCGAATAAACAGGGCCGATGGTTTGATATTGTCCGGCTGCCGAAGAAGTATTGCTATCTTCTCCAATCGCAGAAGAACGAACAATTAGTGGAAAATTAATGGGATCAATTTCTTGTTTTAAAGTAATAGTAATATCTTCTAAACGATTAATAGCAGGTAAAACCCAACCTAATGTAACTTTAAATCCTGCCCGTTTTAATTCGCTTAATCGGGTGGCTTTTTCACCACATTGTTGAATATTGAGTTTATCTTCCAGATTTAAAAATTGTTGCTTCATATAATATCCAAGATCATCTTTTTGTGATAAGTTAATCAGAACTAATTGTAAGGCTATTCCTAGGGCGGCAACAAATTCCCAGGGAGATAGGGGCGGAAATTCAGGGGTTTGATGCCAAAACCAGACCCAAAATGGCCCACTTAAACAGCCTAAACGGGATGCCCACCGTCGGGACGAATATTTGGATAGGGGTAATAATAAATCACTGAGTAGCCAGATTAATAATCCGGTAATTCCACTACTGATGGCAACAATGGGAGAATAGACTAATATTCCCCAGGTAGCATTAGTGACTCCCCCACCTTTGGCGACAAAATATCGTCCTGTCACCAATAAAATTAAACTCACCAGTTGCCAAACTGGAGTATTTGGGAATAGGATTTGAGCCGCAATTACCGGGATAATTCCTCGGGCTATTTCTAGGATAACGGCAACAATTCCCGCCCGTTTTCCCCCCTGATAAAAAGCGGCGGAAACACTAATATTTCCTGTTCCTAAAGTTGATAATTTTTTCCGTGATAGGAGTTGGACAACCCAATCGGTTAAGGGTAATGTTCCTAAAATAAAACTCCCCGCTAATAGTAGTCCTATTGTCCAAAAAGACATGGGAAATATTCTCCGGTAATTACCAAGATCTTCAGCCTGAAATCCTAGGGTTAATTGGGGTAGGATGTCATCGTTATAACCTTTAACGTTTAGTTAACCAAAAATGAGATAATAGTCAAGGTATCATTATAATTAAGGAAAAATCAACATTATGGCAAGTAGTAATACTCTATGGATTCCGATTGCTGTGCTGATTGTCGGATTTGTGGCGGCGGTGGGTATTGGATCAATTGCT
>DATNRE010000294.1:0-8721 GCA_036703685.1 Candidatus Obscuribacterales bacterium | reverse complement strand
GTCAGCATTTTTAGTGACAATTCCACTGGTAATTGTGGCGATCGCCACAGCTTCTATTACAATTAAATTTTCTAAAATTCGATTAGAAACAATTTTAATTAATGAGATCGCCAAAGCTAACGTAAAAATAACGGTAAGGGTTGCGCCAATAGAGATGGTTAAAGGAACAAGAATAATCGGAATAATATTTCCTGTTTTAGCTCCGTCAACTAAGTGGCTTACCCTAAATCCTCGTAATTGATAAAATATCGGATGATTATCACTTCCTAGTGCAGCTAAAATTCCGATAATCGGGATAAAAATAGCGATCGCAATCCCTAACTTTTTGATCGCTTCTTGTAGACCTTGACGTAAGGTTAAACCCAATAGAACAGCATTTACAAAAATCAGAACTGAAAAAATGATAAAACCAATCGTTAAAGGAAACGATGAGCTTAACTTTGGGGTGATGAATGAAATGTGTTGGTCAACTGCCATCACCGTTGCTGCCCCTGATAATCCTGATAAAGCCGCTGCAATGATGATACTTCGGAGCATTGCCTGTTGAGGTAAACCCGCTTTAGCTCGACGAAAATTTGCCCCAGTTAAGTTTGCGCCTGTAAAATTTGCTCCCCGAATATCCGTATTTGAAAAGTCTTGATAGGATAAATTTTGTCCTTGAAAGGAGAAATTTTGATAGTTTTTTTCTCTGTTTGAAGGCTGAGGATGAGACAACATATGGGAATGTCCATGATTGATGAGGTATAAGCCAAAAACTCGGTTTTTTTAATAATAGCCATAGCTTTTATGAGGAAGCTGTAGAAGAAACCGGGTGTTGAAGAGACGCTGCATACAACGTCTCTACTTCGTTCAACGGCTTTCGGGCTATCAATGAGTTTTCTTTAATTCGGACAGTATTTATTAGGATTGCTGACAGCATCAAAGATGATGAAGGGAGGAAAACTTAAATCTACCTCTTTAAAATTACAAGGTTTAAGCTCTTGATCTTTTTCATAAATCACTTTAATGTAAGACTTTAAAACATTGTTTTTAGATTGGGCAATGTGGATCGCTCCTTTTAAATTATTATTATCAGCAAATACAAAATAGGAATAATTCTCGGTTTCCTTCGGTAAACTACTGCCTAAAGATTCTGTGGAACTGGAAAATTTACCTTGTTTTGTATGATATTCTTGTTGAAGTTTAGCGATATAACTTAAAAAATTTTTTGCTTCTACCTCTTGCCCTAAGTTGATCATTCTCAGAAATGAAGGTAAAGCAATGCTGGATAAAATACCGATAATAATGATGACAACCAATAACTCAATCAAGGTAAATCCCTGATTGGTTTTTTCAGAGGTGCATTTTTTAAGCCACGCAGAAAATAAATATTTCATCATTTTTGGTAGAGTTAGCTGGTGATTATAGGAATTTTGAGAAAAATGAACAGAATCTACAAACAAAATTTTTCTATAATAGAAAAATTTTTTGAGGTTACTTTAACAGAAAATTTTTCTCCTGTAAAGCCTTGTAAAGCTATTGATATAACTCCTTGGATTTCTGTGCTTTCTAATACAGTTTCTCCCTGCTGATCTAAAACCAGCATTTTTAAATCTGAGGGTAATAAAGTCGTGTTAATGGAATCGACCTGTAACAAAACTCGTATTTCTTGATTCTCCCTGGGAATTAAACTAACGGTTAAAGCTAGAACTGGTGTCTGTTCATAACCTCCAAAATCAAGTAACTTAACCTTCCTAACTCCTAAAGCCAAATGATTCGGTTGAAGTTGTCGTAACTGTGCGACAGCATTCCACAAAATTTCATCTTCTTCTGTGGTTTCGATTTGTTCGACTAAAGCTTTAATATTAGCCATCTCACCCTCAACATCTTGAGTTTGACCTCCTGAAACACCTCTCCACCCTTCTAACGCTGGAGTTGCAGAAAATATTCCAAATACGTCCTCAAATTTTTGCCATCCGGTTTCAATAATTCCCTGAAACCATTGATTTAAGGAGATTTGTACATTTTCCATTGATGAGATTTCCGCCGCATCAACTTCTGAAATTCCGGTTTCTAGTTGCTTTAGTAACAAAACTGCATCAAATTCTGACGTTGCTTGCTTATATACATGATAAAGTGCAACAGGAAATTCTAATAAAGTTTTCCAATCTAATTCTTGCTGATCAAATTCTGGGTGATGTTCCCTTGAAGATCCGACTTGCAAACCGACTGCAATTATTTCTTCAGGACTGGGAGATTTTTCGACTAATCCCTGCTCAAACTCTCCAATATCTAATAACATATCATAAATCTCTCTGGAAAGTCGTTTTCCCACAGGTCGCAATAAATTACAAACCAGCATACTCACTATATTCCAAGTTTCTGCTAATAAATCTTGTTCTAAACCAGAAATCGTAGCAGGAATTAACAGATTTTTTGAATTGAGATATTGAGTTTTAACCGAAAGCAGCATCACAGAAATGACTTGCGATTCAGGATCTTCTTTGATTTCTTCTTCAGGTTCTTTGACAATCATTACATAACGAGGAGGTGCATTTCCTTCAAGAAAATTCCACATCGCATGGGAATAGAAATATTGTTTTTCTTCGGCAGTCAATTCTAATTCTAAAGGACTTAACACTTGACGGCGAACTTCCCAAATTTGTCCGGGTTGTACGAGTTCAGGGTTAATTTGATGTAATTTTGGGGATATTTTTGTCAATTCCATCGTTTACTCTCCACTTCTGTTTTAATATTTTATAGGCAATTTTAGTTTCACCATTGTTTTTGAGATCGACTCCGAGATTTGCCTTGACGGATATTTTTTAATTTTTCATCTATTTGTTTAATGCTCAACCAACCTAATTCTTTCCAAACCAGACAAGCTAATTCCTGTTTGCGCTTAGAAACTTCAGCTTGCTTAACGTTTAGCTCTTGAGCAATTTCTATTTGTTTTTTATCAGCGATTAATCCTTGCCAAATTTTAAGATAGTTTTTCGGAGGATATTGTTCATTGATGCGCTGAATTGCGAGTTCAATTTGCTCCAGTGAATCTGTTGTTTCCAGAGAGTCCCAGAGGTTAATCGAAGTCCCAGTGAGTTCATCTAGGGTTGTATCTGTATCTAATGACAGGGTTTGATTTAAGCTTTTAGCTCTAAAATGTTGATATTCTCGGTTTTTCTTTCGCACTAAATCTTTGATACAATTATGGGCAACGGTCGTTGACCATCGATAAAAATAATCTGCATTTCCTTGACGAAACTTCCCTTCTCGTGCAGCTTGTAGAACTTTCTCAAAGGCAATTTGGGTTGCATCTTCCCAGTCGTATGAAGTTGCTAAAAAATATTTTTTAGCTAATTTCTCAACAATTTCATAAAACTGACGACGTTCTAACAGCTTTTGGCAAACCTGGGTCTCTCCTTTCAGGTAACGCTGTATTAATCGACGTAGCACCTCTTCTGATGGTTCTGGTAATGGCATCGGTTTCCCCAGTTACTCAAGATAGCTGATGGTCTGAATTGAGAAGCCATTAATATAATATATTAAGCTTCTACTGATTCTATTAGATTTTTAGGATCTGATCTCCTTACTGTTTGGCTTTTCTTCTCTGTAAACCGAGTCCAAGAACAACAGGTAATGCCAAACCCATGATTGTAGCGGGTTCGGGTGTGGAAACTGAATTAGGATTTTGAGAGAAACCTGGTAAAGAGGAATGTTGACTACAGGAGTTATTCAGTTGATTCAAATACTGGGAGAGATTATAACTGGGTTGTTGGATTTGGCTAATAACAGTTAGTATTCCTAAACGAGTGCTTGGATTTAAGCCAGATTTAAGAGTAGCCGAGGTTTGTGCCTGCACCGGAATTGAACTGTAGGACAAACTTGCTAGACTGAGGATTAAACTGGCGAGCGCTAATCTGACAATTGTGTGCAGTTTCATGGTTGTGTTCTCCTTAATTCAATAAATGGAAAAAGCTATCTTTGTAAAATTGGAAGATTAGGGATGAATTTTCACTGAACCATAACCCTACTATGGACGAAAAGTAGGCAACAGCCCAAAACGTATAAACAACACTTAAAGGCCCATAAAAGGCCAAAGTCATCTGGTCTGCGGGTGACTCAGAGCTACGTTCACCACGAAATAGTTGTTGATAAAATTGCAGCGAACGGGCTCTTAAATTATTAATCCCTGTCCACGCCGCTAACAAGTAGTAGCCATCAAACTTATTCAAGGGATTGAGATTTAAAATAACAGTGAGTAAAGAAGCTGTCATTAATAAATAACTATTTTCCTGAAGTTCACTGCCTGGAGGAGCTAGTAAAAATAGCCAAAATGATAGAGCCCAAATGACAATTTGAACAATAATTCCAGCCGCTACAACTAAAACCCTTTGTCGCCGTTTTGTTAAGCTATATTGATCCGTTGTATTGGTGTAAAATCCTGGTAAAAAGCAGATTAATAACAGCCCAATCTCTGGCACAATTCCGCCATAATGTTTTAAAGTAAACCCATGACCTAACTCATGCAGGAGAATCACAAAAATTATAAATCCTCCTAGCTTTAGAAATTGAGTCCAATCTCCTGTTAACGCTGGTTGCCAAATCTGTTGATGGGCTGTCACGATATCTGTAGAAGAGAAAAACCAGAAAATTAGGGTTTGAATTAAAAAACTACAGAGGATTATTGCAAATTGTTCCGTCCAAATCCACCTGAATTTATCAACATTTTTGCTTAACCACCGCTCCGGTTTAAACAACGGGATTTGAACATATAAAATCTGACTCAAGGATAACTTTTTAGCCGGGGGTTGTGTTCCTTCTAGCATTCCCGTTGCTGCCAGCATTTTTAAAAGATGTTTAATCTCTTCTAAACTAATACCGTATTCAGCGATCAAGTTTTCTAAAGGTTTTTTACCAAGCTGACAAATAATTCTTTTATCTAGCTCATCAACTTGTAAAAACCTTACGCATTCGGGGTTTCGGAGTATCCAGTACCCCTCTGGATGTCGAATCCATTGCACCACTGGCTTTAATTTCATAGAGTTAATGGAGTTTGGGCAGAGTTGGTAAAGATGAGATTGCAGAAGTAGACGACAGAAAACAGAAAGGATTGAAGTTTAGATGATCAACCGACGCTTAAAGCCGATTTAAACACAGGTAAACCCTCTGGTGTCCTCACAATATTTCCTCGTGCATCCCGTTCAACATCACAGAATAAATAATATCCCTGCTCATTTTGTTGTAAACATAAATGGCTATCAACAAACTGATAAAACGGCGGGTGAAATTGCGGAATTCCTTTACACTCAAATACTTGACCTTGTTCATCTAATAAAACAGGAGATACCACTAATTGACCTGTTGTATCAAATACCCACTGATTGGTTTGTGGTTCCCGTAAAGGCACGGAGTAAATGGGACTGTTATTGCTACCCATAACCAGTTGACCTGCCTCATCCCGTAGGGGAGATAAAAATACAGCTTCACCGTGTAAATTTCTCACTAATTCATTTGTCTCTGGGTCACGCAACGGAATAGCAGTTGGTTCGGGTAATTCTAAATCTAAGGTATCAGGATAAACTGGATGTAAACAGGGTAATTCCACATCCGGTGAGATGTCATAATGACGAGTATACTGTACGGCGGACTTCGTAAAACCCAGACGTTCTAATAAAGATTGAATGCCTGTTTGTTCAGCCGAAATCAGCACATCAATATCACTCACTTTCCAGTGATCGACATACTCCATTCCTGCTAAGATTAACTTTTGAATCCCTTGAGCATGGCGATGTTGAGGCTGTACATATAATCCTAAAGCTGAAGCCACACGTCGAGGCAAAAACGGACTTTCTTGTTCATATTGATGACGCAAATTTTCCGGTAACTGAGGTGGAGGAGCTTCATCATAGGCAAAAAAGAAGAAAAACCCTACAATTTCAGAACTTGCGTGAGATTTTTGATGTTCTAAGACGAAACAAAAACAGTTCGACTTTTGTAATTGATAGGTAATATATTGATTAAAATCATAATTCGGCTTGAGGGTTAATGACGGATCAACGGTAGAGCGTTCTGCGGCAAACGCTGACATTAAAGGTGCGATCGCACCTACATCCTCTAAAGTGGCTAAACGATGGGTATAGGACATAGTTAGGTTAAAAATATCCGTAAGTGTTTTGCTGGTTGATGGGGAAACGGCTCTAACTGGCTAGGGTCAGATGTGAGCTAGGGACGTTGTAGGCAACGCTTGTTATACATTGTATGTAATTGAGAAAATAGTGTATAAAACTTTCTCTAAAAAATCAAGTGATCGCTTGACATTTTTTAAAAATCAACGGATAGAACATATAATGTATAACACGCTACTTTACAAGAATTTTAGGAATAAACCCTTTATATAGTGTTTTTAAAATTTTAATATACAAAAAACGCTATATATAGATTATTCTTGGTTAAGAAAAAAATTTATACAAGTTTGCAAAAGTTGTGCTATACTTTGTTCTACATCCATCAAATCATTGATATCAGAGGCACAATCTATGGGTTGGTCTTGGTCGCATCGGAAAAACAGCAACAAAAATCAAGCTCAGTCAAAAACTGGCCACAAAAAGCAGAACCGAAAACGCAAAACATTTATCCTAGAGGAGATCATTACGCCGAGTATTGCTCTCCCTATCGCTGACCTCGATGCAAAAATCTGTCCTGTGGATGGGGGAATGATTGATTTTCCGCCAACGAATGATTTACCCCCAATATTCACCGGAGAAGAACTCGACATCGATTTTCTAATTCCTGATCCTTCTCCTGAAAATTTTGATTACACTGTACCTGCAATTGTTCCTGATGATACAGAGTTGACCGCAGACTTAATTGCCCTCGAGAATAACACTAATGTTGAAGATTTTATCAATATTCAAGATCTATTAGATCAAATTAGCAACGGTGATTTACCCGCTTTTATTAATCCGATTGCTCTGACAGGATTGACCGCTCAACCGGATATTATTGGTGCAATTGAAAGCTTGCCACCTCCTGTTATTTTACCAATAGATCCCCCGGGTAGTCAACCGAATCTTTCCAGTAATAATCCAATTAATGATTTTCCATCGGTTACTCAACCTAAGAATAATGTTGCAGAAACCTCTGATCTTAATTTATCCTCTGAAACCTTATCGAACCTAAATCATGATTTAACTCAAATCAGAGAACTGATTGATCACAATAATTCCGGTAGCCTATTCGATACTTTATCCTCCGAAGAGGCAGAAACAGCCTTAGAAAGAATTACTGATGTTTTTGGGAATAATTCCGCTTTAGTTGAACTTTTAGCACAACCCGATGAGTTGTCAAAAATAGGGTTTGAGCCAGCTAATATTCAAGTTATCAAAGACTTTTTAAATAACCCAAAAATTGCGGAATCGATGGGCTTACCTATGTTATTAGGAGAAGCATTAAGCAATCCTGACTCAACAGTTTTAGATCGATTTTTACTGAATGCTGATCAAGCTCATTATTTATTACCGATTAATGCTAAACAGCCTAGTGTTGGGATTATTGATTTTGCTCAAAAGCAACATGGAAAGCAGGTCAAGGAAATTTTCAACAGTATTAATCCCCTTGTAAACCCTAGGAATTATACGGTTAAAAATAATGATTGGGCAACGGAATTAGTTAAATATGTAAACTACTTAAAATCTCAAGGTCAAACGAGGGGAATTGTTAATTTAAGTTTTGATTTATCCCAATTAGATGATGTGGGCGTAACCACTCGTTATGAATTAACGCAGCAGGAATTATCCGCCTTACAATATGCACGGGATCACAATATTTTAGTGGTTGCTGCTTCGGGGAATACAGGCGGCACCATGTCCGCATTAGGCAAAGCAAGTCAACAATTTGATAATTTGATTACCGTTGGTGCTGTCAATCAATTTGAGGCAAAAACCGATTATTCTGCTTATGGAAATGGGTTAACGGTTGTTGCACCTGGAGGCAGTTGGCAAGATGATCCTAAAGCTTTTGTAGGAACTTCCAGAGCGACTTCCTATGTGACTGCCGCTGCTTCCTTAGTTTGGGCATCAAATCCCGATTTGAGTTGGCAACAAGTTAAGCATTTACTGATAGAAACGGCACGGGATTTAAACACACCGGGATGGGATGCAGAGACGGGAGCCGGATTAATTGATATTCAAGAAGCCATTTCTCGCGCTCAACTCATCCCACCCCAAACAGCACCCGAAACACTGCAAGTTATAGCACCAGAATTTAGTGGGATCAATCGAGTTCGGGTTTTAGCTCGTCCCACCTCGGAAAATACAGCAGATGCGATCGCTAACTTAATCCAAAATCAAGAGAATTTAGGGTTACAATGGCAAACTTTAATTGATTTAGAAAATCCTGACTTAGACTTAGAAACATTAAAAACAACGGTCAAAGAGCGGATTAATCAGGCTTTTGAACAATATCAACAGGTGAATACAGATCAAGCGATCGCTCAAGTTGAACTGGAACAAATCCAAGACGCTTTAAACTTAGCGATTAGCCATTACCAAATTGAACGGGAAAGATTAAATAAGTTACAAACTCAAAAACAACAACTTGAAACCAATTTAGCCACATTAGGGGAACAAAAAACTGCCTTAGAAGCAGAAACAAAGCAGTTATTAGAAAGCATTCAACAGGAGATTATTAATGTTGAAGCGTCTTTAGAAAAAGCTAAAGCGAAATTAATCAATCCCTTTGCTG
>DATNRE010000293.1:0-4522 GCA_036703685.1 Candidatus Obscuribacterales bacterium | reverse complement strand
TATTCCAACATTTGCCTTTATCATCTAAATAAATCCGTTGATAACGATTTTGCAATTCTTGAATTTGACTTAACCCTTCTTGCATAATACTATCAGTTCTAAACACACCACAATGAGACGTCATGGCATCTTGAAACTCTTGGCGCAGTTGGGCAATTCTATAGTCTCCCGACTGGTCTAATAACCCTTGTAATTGCCCTTGGGCTTCTTTCAAATAACGCTGTTCATCAATTGTTGGTAACTTGCGATTTTGGATGAATTGGGCAATAGCCGCCCCGGTTCTTTTTCCATAAACCACACATTCTAATAAGGAATTACTGCCTAAACGATTTGCTCCATGTACCGACACACAGGCGGCTTCCCCGGCGGCAAATAAGCCATCCACAAAACTATCAATCCCGCTTAAAACTTGCCCATCAATATTAGTCGGAATACCCCCCATGGAATAGTGAACGGTGGGACGCACAGGCATCGGTTGTACCACCGCATCAATTCCTAATAAACGGTGCGCTTCTTCCCAACAAAAGGGAATCCGACTCATGATTTTTTCCCGTCCCAAATGTCGCAAATCTAAATAAACATAGGGCCCCCCCGCACTACCATCGGGGTGAATTCCCCGGCCTGCCCGCAGTTCTAAAGTAATTGCCCGAGAGGTAATATCCCTAGGCGCTAATTCCATCCGACTCGGGGCATAGGTCGCCATGAACCGTTCCCCATTACTATTAATTAAATAGGCGCCTTCCCCCCGCACAGCCTCGGAAATTAATACTCCCACCGGATATAACCCCGTAGGATGGAACTGGACAAACTCCATGTCTTGCAGGGGAACTCCCGCCATTGCCGACATCGCCAACCCGTCCCCCGTTGAGGCGTAATCATTGGAAGTGGTATTAAATGCCCTACCATACCCCCCCGTGGCGAACATCACCGCCTTAGCCCGCACAACGGTTAACTGTCCGTCATTTATGCGGAACATGACCACGCCCTTCGCCTGTCCGTCTTCTAAGATCAGACGCAGCACATACCATTCATCATAAATCTGCACACCATAGCGTCGCAGGTTATTCACCAGTTCGTGTAAAATCGCATGACCGGTTTTATCGGCGGCGTAACAGGTGCGATTATGGGAATGGCCGCCGAAGGCGCGTTGAGCGATGCGACCATCGGGAAGACGGGAAAATAAGACCCCTAAATGTTCTAAATCAATAATGACATCCGGGGCTTCTTTGGCTAAAATTTCGACAGCATCTTGGTCAGCTAAATAGTCTGAACCCTTGACCGTATCAAAGGCGTGGGCTTCCCAACTATCACTTTCATCAATATTTTTTAAAGTAGCAGCAATACCCCCTTGGGCAGCCACGGAATGGGAGCGGATGGGGTGAGTTTTGGCAACAATGGCTATATTTAAGCTGGGGTGAGTCCGGGCAATTTCTACCGCCGCCCGACATCCTGCCAACCCGCCCCCAACAATAATCACATCATGTTCTAGCATCTTAATCAGTTATCAGTTATCAGTTATCAGTCATCAGTTAAGGAGTCATCATTAATCAGTTATCAGTTATCAGTCATCAGTTATCAGTTGAGGAGTTATCAGTTGAGGAGTTAACCAACTGCTCAATTCTTTACTATTCCCTGTTCCCTGTAAACTTCTTAACTATTAACTGATAACTGGTACGGGCGGGTTCTTTTAGATTTTTGTTAATCACCTAAATTTTGATGAACCCGCCCCTACACTGATAACTGATTTGTGCTGTTTAGGAAGCCGGAAATTCAGCACGACTGGGTTCGTCTTCAATCAAGGGATCTACGGATAAAATTTCAATATGGTTAAATAAAGTGGTGACAAATGCAAAGAGCAGGAAAGGTAAAGACAGCACAACAATTAGGCCAACCGTCGCTAACGCATAAATTTGACGGGTTGTACTCCACAGAGCGAGGGAAGTTGCTAAGGCGATAAAGATGACAATTAACCAAACGATGATTTGGCTATAGATATCGCCATAGGTTAGTGTGCATCGAATACGATACTTTTTCAGATCTTGCATTGGTTCTCTCTTGATAGTATTACTTTAAACTTCCAGATTAAGGGATTGATTCAATTTTGGAAAATTTCTCAACCTTTTAATCACAGTTGTAATTTAACTTTACATTCTGTCAAACATCCTGCATCGCCCCTACTCAATTCTTGATTTTTTCAGGGATTCTTAACATTTAATATGAAATCCTGAAATTATTGCTACAGATAGGGAGGGAATAGGGAACAGGGAACAGGGAATAGAAAAAAGTGATTAGCCACCCGATTAAGTGTTTGTAGTAAACATTAAAGGATTTCATATAACTACAATCCTCAACCCTAAATTTTTAATTCTTAATGCTTAAGTGTTTACTCCATATACTTAATCGCGTGACTATTACCTATTACCTATTACCTATTACCTATTACCTATTACCCATTTTCTAATCATCTGAACGAAAAAACAAGAGATTGGGCAATGCTAACCCCACAGGAATGCCTAGGGTCATCAATAATCCTGTGCCTGCCATGACAATAGTATTAGCAATTAATGAAACATCGACATGGATACCTAACTTCATCATTAAAATTAAACCACTTCCAGCCCTAAAAATATAAATCCCAGGAATCATACCCACAACAGCCCCAAATGCAATAGCCGCGGAAGGAACTTTAAATTTTCGAGAAAAATAAACCGTCATAAATCCCACCACCATGGAGGCAATAAGATTTCCCCAAATCAATCCAAATCCCAGATAAACTGAAAGAAATCGCATTCCATAACCGACCATTCCACAAAGCATACAAATCCAAATAATCCCTTTTGGCACATTAAATAAAATGGCAAATCCGGCGGCAACAAATCCCGCAAATAGAATACTTTCGGGTTCTAATTGGGGCGGTTTAAATGAATTAACGGCAACGGGAATATCCATAAATGTACCCGATAATAATAAACCAAATAAAATTGAAATTAACATCATTAAACTAAAATTAAATCGAGCAATTCCCGTAATTTGATGGTTGTAAACCATATCTAAAATAGCATTAATTAAATGAACGCCTGGGACTAACATCATCGAAGGAACTAATAAACAGGGTTCGGGGGTTATTGTTAAACCTAATTTAATGCCAACTCCTCCGATACAGCCTCCTAAAAAAGCTGTAAAAAATGTGATCATAAACCCATTAAACTTACGTTTAGCTAATTCCTGCCGTAAGATTAATCCCAGGGCTGTTGCCACACTAACAATCAAAAATGCCGGCCAGTCTCCTTGAAAAATTTTAGCTAAACTTCCCCCCGCTATTGCTAACATTAATACTAAAAACCATTGGGGATAATTAGGGGGAGAATGATAATTAATCAGTTCTAACTCATCCGTAACTTGTTCTAAAGTTTTATGTCCTTGTTGAATATCATCAACTAACCGCATGACTTGAGTAATCACCATCATATTAATTTTCATCACCGGAATCGGCATACTAATGCGCGAATAGAATTGATTATGGATTTTGGTTGTTAATGTGATGGCTTCATAGGAAACTAATAACCGGGCTTCAATTCCTAAACTATCCGCCAATTGATGAGTGACTCGATGCACTCTTTCGGTTGCGGCACTATTTTGGAGGAGAAGTCGGGCGGTCAATAAAACTAGGTGAAACTTTTGATCGATTTCTGACAGGACTGTGGGCGTCATCTGGGCTTTTCCTTAAACAGACATTTGATGCTATTAATGTTATGGGATTTGGGCTTAATATTATGGATGGGTTGGAATTACTACAACGGAAAGTAACCGGAGAATGGAATTTTAAAGAAGTGGATTTAAGGGGTGCAGATTTACAAAATTTTGATCTGAGTAGGTTAGTCTTTATTGGGGCGGACTTGAGTGGGGCGAATCTCAGTTATGCAAATTTAAGTCGAGCTTCCTTGCGCGGAGCTAACTTAATGGGGGCAAATTTGAGTTATGCCATTTTGAAACAAACCAGTTTATATAATGCCCAAATCATGGGGGCAAATCTTTCCCATATCAATCTCAATGGAGCGAATTTAACTCAAGCTAATTTAAGTTATACTAATCTTTATCAAGCAGATTTAAGCGATGCAACTTTATATGAATGTAATTTAGAAAATGCCTGGTTAGTGGGGGCAGATTTACGGGATACGGATTTACACAAAGCCAACTTTAAAGCCGCTAATTTAACCGATGCTAACCTAACCGATGCCATCGGATTTAATGATCAGGATGCAATTATTTGCAATACGATGATGCCCAATGGTCAAGTCCTATTATCTATGTTATAAATTAACCGTTAAGGTTTTTCCATTAACTAATACCTGATCTCCGTTGACTAACTTTCGTCCCCGGCGAGTTTCAACCTCACCATTCACTTCAACATCACCAAATTTAATTAGGATTTTGGCTTGTCCCCCGGTGGAGACTTCACCCATGAACTTCAGAAATTGATCGAGTTTAATGGTTTCAGACATAGGGAACAGGGAACAGGGAA
>DATNRE010000292.1:0-3932 GCA_036703685.1 Candidatus Obscuribacterales bacterium | reverse complement strand
CCCCAACCACTCTACACCCGAATCTTTATAACTTGTATAACGTTTCATTCTGCTACCTCCTCATCTGCAATAATTTGATGTAAAACTCCCTCGGTTGCGGCTTCTAATCCTAAAATATCCGCCGCTATTTCTTCCAAACTCCGTAACGGTTTAAACTGATAAAAATACTTAGTAAACGAAATTTCATAACCCCTTACTATTTTATCATAATCAATCCAAGCATCCGGTACATGGGGCAAAACCTCACGGGTAAAATAGTCCTCAATATTTTCTTTTAGGGGGACACTTTCAGTATCCCTTAACTCAGAATCGGGTTCATAAATTATCCCTTCCTTAGTCTTTTTCTTAATCACAGGTTCGGCGGTTTCATCTTTCTCGGTAAAACTATCATAAATTAACTTAATCTCAGATTTTGTTAACTTAATTTCATCTACCTTTAACGCTTTTTCCCAGACCAGCTTAACTCGGTTAAAATCCTTGTGAACTTCACCGCCAAATACATCCTTTAAAGTGCCTAAAATTGGATACAGTTTCGGTTGTGCTTTCTCCTGAAACTGCTGTATCCGTTCGGGTGTGACCTGAAATGTTAACCGCAAAGGACGTTCAACGGTTATCTTATGAAAACCAAAATCTTCATTATCAAAAATCTTAGATTTATCCGTTTCTGCAAACGCCAAAAACGTTTCCGTAATTCGGTTAATATCGGTTTGGGTTAACTCGCAATTTTTCTTCCCTAAATTTTTCCGTAGTTTCCCATACCAGTCCGTCCCATCTATTAACTGAACTTTCCCTTTCCGGTGTTCCGGTTTACGGTTAGACAAAACCCAAATATAAGTGGCAATTCCCGTATTATAGAACATATTTAAAGGCAAACCAATAATACATTCTAACCAATCATTTTCAATAATCCAGCGCCTAATATTACTTTCCCCGCTTCCCGCATCCCCGGTAAATAAAGCCGAACCATTATGAACAATAGCAATCCGACTTCCTAAAACCGTTGATTGCTTCATTTTAGAAAGCATATTCACCAAAAATAATAACTGACCGTCACTACTTCTAGGTAAAAGATTGAGTTTTTCTCCAGAGGGTAAACCCGGATGTTCAACCGCAAAACGGCGGTCTTTTACTTCTTTTTTCTTCCCATCAAAAATCGCATCCTGATCCACACTCCATGACTTCCCATAGGGAGGATTCGCTAACATAAAATCAAACTGAAGATCGGAAAAATAGTCATTAGAAATCGTAGAAGCAAAGCGAATTTTTTCGGGATCTCGTCCCTTAATTAACATATCTGATTTACAAATAGCATAGGTTTCCGGGTTCACTTCCTGACCATATAATTCAATTTTGACTTTTTTACCCGTCTTTTCTGCTAACTCTTGAATAAAAGCTTCTGATTCGGTTAACATTCCCCCCGAACCGCAAGCATCATCATAAACTAAATAAGTCCCGCTTTGGATCTGTTCTTCAATGGGTAAAAATATCAAATTAACCATTAATTGAATAATATCGCGGGGTGTGAAGTGTTCTCCCGCTTCTTCGTTATTTTCTTCATTAAACCTGCGGATCAACTCCTCAAATACCGAACCCATATCCAGGTTAGTTAACCCTTCATAGATAATTTCTCCCGCTTCATTTTTGACGGGTTCAGAACTGAGATTAATTTGATTAGAAACAAATTTATCAACTAAGGAAAAAAGCCGATTACTTTCTTCTAAGGTTTCTAGTTGATTTCTCAACTTAAATTTACTAATAATTTCCTGTACATTATCGCTAAATCCATCTAAATAGGTCTCAAAATTTACCCGAATTTGGCTGGGAAAATCCAATAATGTTTTTAAGGTAAATTGAGATTTATTATAAAAAACATAACCTGATTTTTTCGGTAATTGTTGGGCGATCGCATGATCACCAAAATTCTCATCTTCGAGTTTTTGATAACGCTCAAGTACCTGATCTTTAGTGGGTTCTAATAAACAATCTAAACGCCGCAAAACCGTCATCGGGAGAATAACATCTCGGTATTTTCCCCGCACATAGACATCCCGCAGAACATCATCAGCAATATTCCAAATAAAGTTAACAATAGTATTGTGTGTCGCGTGGTTCATGGGAGTTAACTGTTAAGTATGCGATCGCATACCAATGATAATAGCAATCGCCCTAAAAAGTCCTAATTATTTATTTTCCCCCCAATGTTGGGGGCTAGGGGGCTAGATGGCTTGTTGAAATGTATAATGTTTAGAATGCTAAGGTTATAAAGGATTGATCAGCAGTTTTAGAGACTATTTCTCAAGCAGCAATATTTGCCCCCTAAATCCCCCAAAATTGGGGGACTTTAAGAGGTTGTCCTGTTCAAGCGATAAAGATTCAGATACTTGATAATTAACTTTTTGCGGTATCAACTACCGGACAAGAATCTGTTATCATAGACAAATTATCTGGCAATCAACGACATAATTAATGGGCGATACAGGATTTGAACCTGTGATTTAACCCAGAACCCTTATTTTATCGTTATCTGGTTTCACTCAATCTTACCCATAAACACAAGGTGAGTGAAAAATGAGTGATACCCAAAACGCCCAACATGAAGGGAGTTATGCCGATTACGGTAATCTGTTAACCTGTTTAGCAGAACGCCAAAAAGAATGCCCAAAAGGTGTAGCGCTGAAGTTAGAACGGAAAAAATACTTAATGCTACAGTTTGTATATCCTTGTAGTGGTAAGCGGAATAGTAAATCGTGTGGCGTTCAATTTACTATTCCGGGCATATACGAGGCACTAGACAAAGCATGGAAAGTTAGTGATGCTTTAAAGCGGTTTCAAACCTCTAGCGAGTTCTGGGACTGGTACAACTCCGAAATCCTGAAAGAGAACAAGATCGTTAACGATCTAAAAACCTACCGAGAAATATTTGCAGAGATAGAAGATAAATTTTTCAATGGTAAGCACAGGAACACGGGACGGCAACGGGAAAGGGACGTTACTAAACCCGGTGGAATAAGCGACAATAAAAGTTTTCATCAAACATATAGCGTATATCTCGAAAGGTTTACAGACTTGGACAAAAACCCTACATGGGAAGATATTAAAGCTGTTTGGGAAAATTGGGAAAAAGGAACAAAATCCTTTAAAGATTTTAAAACTGTAGCGATAGCAATCGCCGAGTTATGTCCTGATGGTGAAAAACTTCTAAAACAAATAAGAAAGGTAGATGCTATCCAGACAAAATTTAAAGATAAGCAATCAATTGCTTTAGATGACTTTTTGAACTGGTATAAACAATCATCTAGTGAAATTCCGTCACTGACAAGAGAATGTGATCGCATAACTCGCGAATCTTGGCTATGGGTAGCTAGTATGTGTGTGATGTATGGTTTGAGACCTTCTGAAGTTGCAGCAAGCCTAAACTTAACCGAGTCATTTACTAAAGACGGGGTAACGATTTACCCGATAACTGATAAAATCAATAACCGAGAATGTACCCTAGTTATCGGTGAGTTTACAAATTTTGGAAGTAGCACAAAGACGGGGTTAAGACTTATCAATCCTGTACCCTTAAAACATCTCTGGGAACAATTAAAAATAAGACTTCCGTTACTCCCGAAATATTCACCTAAACCGGATAGTAAACCAGAATGTATAGCAGGGGGTTTTGATGGTAAGTTTTATAAAAAACTAAAATCTTATAACTGCCCAGTGTCTCAAAAATACGCTTTTAGGCATTTATACAATCAATTACTTGAGATGTCTGGGATAGGAACACCTATCAGATCGAGATTGATGGGACACAGTGAAACCACTAACACAAGTACATACAAAAAGCGTAGAAACCTTAAAACTGAGTTAGCAATCATTAACGCTGATAACCGTCAACCCTTGAGCCTAGAGATAGCTAAGTTACAAATTGAATCGGTAGGGATTGA
>DATNRE010000291.1:0-8819 GCA_036703685.1 Candidatus Obscuribacterales bacterium | reverse complement strand
CCGTATAATTAGGGATAGGAACTGTCCGAATCCGATAAATCCCCTCCGCATCCGGTGGAACCAATTCCAACCCAATCCGCGCTTCCACCCGATAACCCAGGGCTCCAAACCGTCCAATTAATAAATCATAGGCATTATTTCCCAGGGGTTCGGTTTTCATCGGCAATGCACACCGACAAAACCACCCGCTATGTTGTCCCAAATATTCCGCCACCGTATCCATATCGGCGAACATTTCCATACAGTCTTCAAAAGTGCTGTGAAACCAGATTAATTCCTGAGTGTCTTCCTCGGGGTTGGCCAGAGCAACAGAATCATCAACACCCTCAGATGACTCCCTTGACGGTTGAAGTTCAACAGATTCGTCCTGTCGCATGATAGATTCTCCTACGAGGGTTGCTTTGCTTTCTATTTCCAGAATGCCCTGTCTTGTCGTGAACCGCTACAATCAATCTAGGAAACTTTTGATATTGCTGGCAAAACTTAACACTTACTGAACAACTTTTAAAACCATGAAAGCATTTGTCGCAGGGGCAACCGGAGAAACAGGACGGCGAATTGTTACCGAATTAGTGGAGCGGGGAATCCCAGTTAAGGCCTTAGTTCGGAATCGAGAAACCGCTCAAAATATTTTACCCTCCGAGGTGGAATTGGTGGTGGGAGATGTGCTCAATACCGATAGTCTAGCTTTAGCCCTCCGAGATTGTACCGTCGTATTATGTGCCACCGGAGCCCGACCCAGTTTTGATTTTACCGGGCCCTATCAAGTCGATTATCAAGGAACAAAAAATTTAGTCGATGGGGCAAAATCCCAGGGAATTGAACATTTTGTTTTAGTGACTTCCCTGTGTGTCTCCCAATTTTTTCACCCCTTAAATTTATTTTGGCTGATTCTTGTGTGGAAAAAACAGGCGGAAGAATATCTCCAAAATAGTGGCTTGAATTATACTATTGTTCGTCCGGGGGGATTAAAAAATGAGGATAATAATGATAATTTAGTCATGCAGTCGGCCGATACCCTATTTGAAGGTAGTATTCCCCGAACAAAAGTGGCTCAAGTTTGTGTAGAAGCCCTATTTATTCAAGATTCACGGAATAAAATTATTGAAATTGTAGCTAACTCAGAGGCTGAACAACAGCCCTTAGAACAACTATTTGCCCGTGTAAGTGATTGATGGCACATTATCAAAGAAGAAAGAATCTTAATCGCCGTAAACGGCTATTCTGGAGTGTTTTACTGCTATTTACCTTAAGCTTTATTGGGATCAGAAGTTGCCAGGGAAAATCCGACTTTCAACCCTTAGTTGATCAACAGGTAGAAGCACAATGGCCACCGTTAGTGATGCGGGGCGGAGATCCCTATATTCGGGCTTTAATGCGTACAATTTCCGCCAGTGAGTCCAGTTATTCTGACCCCTATCATGTGTTATATGGGGGCAAATATGTCTCTAGTTTAGACAGCCATCCTGACCAATGTATGCGGATTCTGGTTGGCCCGAATAAAGGGAAATGTAGTACCGCCGCCGGACGCTATCAAATGTTAAAAACCACCTGGGATGAAAAAGCCGAACGCTATCATCCGAAACCCGCTCAATTTTGGTTTTGGCTCCCCTATAGTTTTGAACCGGAATATCAAGACTCGGTGGTTTATCGATGGTTATTAGATGACAAATTTTGGGGCGTTAGTATTGCTCAACTATTACGGGAAGGAAAAATTGATGAAGTGTTAGAATTATTATCAGGAACTTGGACAAGTTTAGGCTATGGAATTGAAGATAATGTTGTCACGGATTCCTTACCCGAAATTTATGAAAAGATTTTGCAAAATGAACTCAATCATGAGAATGGGCAGTTATTTAAGATGGCTCCCAAACCCTAATCCAGATCAAAATCTGTCCCCTATCATGCCTTGAATTGATCTCCAAGATCAGATAATATTAAGAGTTCAAGACAGAGCTTTTGTGTTCTAAATATTTGCCCCAAATATTATTAACTCCTTCACCCAATATGATCAACTCCACTCACTGGCGTTCCCGGTATTCTTCTATACAATCTATTCCCGAAATCTGGCCGATTTTGGCTGAAAATGTCGGTCAAATTATTGCCTTAAATGACCCCCACGCCAAGCCAGAAGTCCATATAAGCTATGGTGAACTGTGGGAACAGATTCAACACTTTGCCACTGGGTTACAAACTTTAGGAATAGCAGCTACTCCCCAGGGTCTACCCCCACGCATAGCATTATTTTCCGATGATAGCCCCCGGTGGATTATTGCAGATCAAGGGATTTTAACCGCCGGAGCCGCCGATGTGGTGCGAGGAGGAACGGCCGATCCCTTAGAATTGGCTTATATTCTTAAAGATAGTGGGAGTACGGCCCTCGTTGTCGAAAACTTTGCTCTATTAAAAAAATTGCGATCGCAAATTGAAGATTTACCGATTCAATTTGTGATTTTATTATCAGATGAAACGCCCAATTCCCAAGATTTACCGACTATTCCGGTATTGAATTTTAGTCAATTAATTGAAACCGGAAAAAATGCTACTCTCAAACCGTCTAAATCTCATCAAGAAACCTTAGCTACCCTGCTCTATACTTCGGGAACTACAGGACAACCGAAAGGGGTGATGTTAACCCATAAAAACCTATTACATCAAATTAATGGCATTCCTGATATTATTCAACCGGAACCGGGCGACACATTTTTGAGTCTTCTTCCCACCTGGCATACCTTCGGACGCACGGGACAATATTTTTGTTTATCCCAAGGTTGTACCGTTGTTTATACGAATATTCGCTATTTTAAACAGGATTTAAGGGAATTTAAACCCCATTATATGATTAGTGTGCCTCGAATTTGGGAAGCGATTTATGAAAGTGCCCAGAAACAATTTCGAGAGCAGTCAGAACAAAAACAAAAAATTGTGGATTTCTTCTTTTCTGGCAGTGAAAAATACATTCTTGCCCGTCGTATTGCCCGGGGATTGACTTTAGATTTAAAGCCCGCTTCTGGTTCGGAAAAATTTATAGCTCAGGTGAAAACTTGGCTTTATACTCCCTTTCAAATTATAGGCGATCGCTTAGTTTACCAAAAAGTGCGAGAAGCCACCGGGGGACGGCTGAAATTTGCCATTAGTGGGGGCGGCTCCCTAGCCATGCACCTAGAAAATTTCTATGAAATTGTCGGGGTTAACTTATTAGTCGGATATGGTTTAACCGAGACTTCTCCGGTGTTAAGTGCGCGACGAGAATGGCATAATTTACGCGGATCATCGGGTAAACCCATCCCAGAAACGGAACTTTGCATCGTTGACCCCGAAACCCGTCAAATTCTGCCCTATGGTCAAAAAGGATTAGTCTTAGCCCGGGGGCCCCAGGTGATGACCGGATATTTTGAAAATCCCCAGGCAACAGCCAAAGCCATTAATGCCGATGGTTGGTTTGATACCGGAGATTTGGGTTGGTTATCCCCGCAAAATGATTTGGTCTTAACCGGTCGGGCTAAGGATACGATTGTTTTAACCAATGGCGAAAATATCGAACCCCAAGCCATCGAAGATGCCTGTTTACGCAGTTCCTATATTGACCAAATCATGTTAGTGGGTCAGGAACAAAAAAATTTAGGGGCGTTAATTGTTCCGAATTTAGATGCTTTAAAACAGTGGGCCATTCGACAAAATCTCACCCTCAAATTGCCGGAAGAACCCGTTACCCAAACTCAGGAAATTACCTTAGAGAGTCCGGCCGTTCAAAACCTGTTCCGCGAAGAACTCAACCGGGAAGTAAAAAACCGTCCGAGCTATCGCATTGATGATCGAATTGGCCCATTTCAGTTATTGGCAGAACCCTTTTCCATGGAAAACGGAATGTTAACCCAAACCTTGAAGGTCAAACGCCCGGTTGTAATGGAACATTACCGCGATATGATTAACAAAATGTATGAAACCGTCACCCGCTAACTCTTGAGCGTTCTTGCTCACTATTCACGCATTGAATTGGAATGGGTCAACTCACGGTGATTACCGTCTTCAACCAATAATATCGTTAATTATGTAAGGGTGACGTTGGCGTTACCCCTACCTTGGGCGGGTGACGGAGGACTGATCACGGACACAGCATAACAACTTATGGACAATCTCAAACAATTACTGTTAAAACGACCCATCAACGTCAAGGCGGTGGTTACACCCCGTTGGAAAGAAGAAGCCCAACAGCAACTTCAAGTCCAAATTAATCAAATTGATAGTCAGTTGCAACAGTTAGAAATGCAAGGACAACGCATGGTCGCGGAAATTAAACGCCAAAGCCTGCAACCCCTTGGCCCGGATGCGATGCAAAAAATAGACAGTATCCAAGTTGAGGTGAATGAACGCAAAAGTCAACTCTTAGAGCAGAAAAATCAAAACTTGCAACAACTCCAACAGGTGCAAACCCTAGAACTAGAACAGGAAGTTGTTCAAGGACAAATTGAAAGTATTTTTACTGTGGTAGAAGGCGACAATTTGGTTACCAAAATGCAAGTAGAAATTCTTCTACGAGATGGTGTAATCGAAGAAATTCGCGGCGATATTTAAGAGGTTTGAGTTAACGGTTAACTGCTAAATGCTAACCGTTAACAGTTAATACTCCACCCCTATTGATAACATTTGAACTCTATTTCTGTTAACGCTTATGGCCATTCATGAAGTTTTTATGCCCGCCCTGAGTTCCACCATGACCGAGGGTAAAATCGTTTCTTGGCAAAAATCCCCCGGCGATAAAATCGAAAAAGGCGAAACGGTTTTGATCGTTGAGTCCGATAAGGCGGATATGGACGTGGAATCCTTCTATGAAGGGTATCTAGCTACGATTATCACTCCGGCCGGAGAAGCCGCCCCCGTGGGAAATACCATTGCCCTGATCGCGGAAACTCAAGGGGAAATTGAACAGGCCAAACAAAAAGCCGCCTCTGTTACCCCCCCTACCCCCGCCGCCGTACCCAAACCCGTTGCCGCGAGTCCCGTGGCAGCCACGGCTGTTGTTGCCAGCCCAACCCCTAAAAATGGCCGAATTATCGCCTCGCCCCGCGCCCGCAAATTAGCCAAAGAACTGAATTTAGATTTAGCCACCTTAACCGGAAGTGGGCCGAATGGTCGGATCATTGCGGAAGATGTCGCCGCAAGTTCAATCAGTACGGCCGTGGCGCCGACTCCTTCTCAAATCCCAGCCCCGGCTGTTAGTAAGCCCGTGGCAGCCCCGACCCCCGTGGCGGTTCCCTTGGGTCAAGTCGCCCCGATGAATACCCTACAAAACGCCGTGGTCAGAAATATGACGGCGAGTTTGTCGGTTCCCGTATTCCGGGTGGGATATACGATTACTACGGATGGCTTGGATCAGCTTTATAAACAACTGAAATCCAAAGGGGTCACCATGACGGCCCTGTTAGCAAAAGCCGTGGCGGTGACGTTACAAAAACATCCGATTTTGAATGCCAGTTATGTAGAAAATGGGATTCAATATCGGGCGGGAATTAATATTGCGGTGGCGGTGGCTATGCCCGATGGTGGTTTAATTACTCCGGTATTAAAAAATGCCGATCAAATTGATCTGTATTCCCTCTCTCGGACTTGGAAGGATTTAGTCGAACGGTCTAGGGCAAAACAGTTACAACCGGATGAATATAGCAGTGGAACCTTTACCCTCTCCAATTTAGGAATGTTTGGGGTGGATAGTTTTGATGCGATTTTACCTGTGGGTCAAGGTTCGATTTTAGCCATCGGTGCGTCCCGTCCCCAATTAGTGGTGGCTGCCGATGGTTCCATGGCGGTTAAACGTCAAATGCAAGTGAATATTACTTGTGATCACCGGATTATTTATGGGGCCGATGCGGCAACCTTCTTACAAAGTTTAGCTAAATTGATTGAAACGAATGTTCAATCTTTAACCATGTAAATTCGTTGTTGGGCTTTAGCCCTTCAATTCTGGGGATGAAGCCCAATAACAAAACTTAATCACTGGTAAATTATGAAAGCAGTTCTGATGACCGAAGTTGGAGAACCCGATGTTTTACAACTTCAAGAAGTCCCCGATCCTCAAATTAAATCTGACACTGAGATTTTAGTGCGTTTAAAAGCGGCTGGAGTTAATCCGATTGATACTAAGTTACGCAGTCGAGGCACATTTTATCCCGATCAAATGCCCGGGATTTTAGGCTGTGACGGGGCGGGAATTGTCGAAAAAGTCGGTTCCCAAGTGCAAAAATTTCAAGTCGGAGATGCGGTTTATTTTTGTCAGGGGGGTTTAGGAGCAGAATCGGGCAATTATGCGGAATTAATTGTTGTTGATGAAAAATTTGCCAGTTTGAAACCCCAAAGTTTGAGTTTTGTCGAAGCGGCGGCGGCTCCTTTAGTGTTAATTACGGCTTGGGAAGCATTGTATGATCGGGGACGATTACAACCGGGACAAAAGGTGTTAATTCATGGCGGTGCGGGTGGGGTAGGTCATGTGGCGATCCAGTTAGCTTTATTACAAGGAGCAGAAGTCGCCACCACCGTTAGTTCCGCCGATGCTGCGGCTTTGGTGGAGGAGTTAGGGGCTGATTTAGTGATTAATTATAAAGAAACTAATTTTATCGAGAAAGTATTAGAATGGACGGGGGGAGAAGGAGTTGATTTAGGCTTTGATACCATTGGAGATCAGGTTTTTTATCAAACGGTTTCTGCGGTTAAAAATTACGGGGATTTGGTGACTATTTTAGAACCCGATCCCAAATTAGGAAATTTGAAAGAGGCTCGGTTAAAAAATCTCAGAATTAGTTTAGAGTTGATGTTAACGCCAATGTTACAATCTCGGATTCATGATCAATTGGATCAAACTAAAATTCTGCAACAATGCGCTCGGTTAGTTGATGAAGGGAAATTAAAAATATTAGTCAATCAAACTTTTCCCTTAGCATCAGCATCGGAGGCTCACAAAGTATTAGAAGCCGGAGGAATGAAGGGTAAATTAGTCCTAACAATAGAATAGTTGAAATAAACAGTAGAGACTGAGGATATGAATTGCACAATATAAATCTCCGTTCCTATCCTCTTTCTAATTTTAATTGATAACAAACGCAAAAACTATGAGCCAAGAAAAGGTGATGGTGACACTGGATCTGGATAAAAAAGCAGCACTTTGCGCGATCGCGGTTTATCAAACTCACGTTACCTAATCTAAAAAATATTAGCTATGGGATAGGAGAGAATTGCTCGATCTTCTGTCATAATGATTAAATCATGCTCTAAAGATTGACAAAGTAAAAGGCGATCGAATGGATCGTTATGTAAAGGAGGTAATTTTGTTAATTGAGTAATCGTCGTTTCAGCAATAGATAAGCTAGAAATTAGATGTTTTTCACGTTGTTGGGGAAGGTAAATTTCAGGGGATTCCGGTAAAGGCAATTTGCCTAATTGATATTTAATCATCGCTTCCCAAACAGAAACCACACTGAGATAAATTTCGTTATCTTGATTGCTAATAGCATCACAAAATTTTGGAGAAAGTCGTTTATTATTAGTAATAAACCACAGAAATATATGAGTATCTAACAGAATTTTCATGGATTTTCAAATAATTTAATAATTTCTTCAGGGAGGGGATCGTTAAAATTATCAGGTACAACAAATTCACCTTCACATAAACCAATAGGACGGCGTTCTTTTTGAGGTGGCTTTATTGGTATGGGTTTAATTTCCGCAATAGGTTGATCTGCTTGAGTAATGATTAAACTGTTACCTTCTTGAATCAGTTTGATAAATCCTGATAAATTGTGTTGAATGTCATCTATATTTAGGGTAATCATAGTATTATTTCTTGCTTTTTGAGTTGTAAGGGTTCGTTCAGACAGAGTAAATCTTCCTCAGATAGCTGGGCTATTTTCATTAAAGCTCTCAAGGTTCCAACTTTCAAATCTTGATTGCGGTGAACAGGAATTGACAAAATTTGTTTTAGTTATGGGTTTTCTTGACATCCGCCCCGCCGTGAACGGACGGGGATTCCATCTATTTAAGCAGATCAAAAATTGATAGCTGCTCAAATGCTGGATGGGTTGACGCTTCGCCGAGATGTGCTTTCTTTACAGAAAGACTGACCTTCTCTCCACGTCCGTTTAAAGTCCCCGAAAGCCCTCCGGCGACTTTAATATTAATTGCAGCATTAACATCTCGATCATGAGAAGTTCCACAATTAAGACAAATCCACTCTCTAACATTTAACTCTTTTTTGCCACTGCGAAAACCACAGCAAGAGCAACCCCCGCCTACGCGGGGGCAAGGTTTGAGAAGTGGGAATCCATCTATCAATTACTCGAAAATCCCGTCCGTACATGACTGATTTAGCTTCTAACATAGTTCTAAAGCTACGCCAGCCTAAATCGCTAATTGCACGGGATAGTTTTCTATTTTTCATCATCCCTGACACATTCAAATCTTCTAAGACTATTGTTTGATTTTCACGAATAATCTTAGTTGACAGTTTGTGTAAAAAATCGTTTCGGGTATCAGAAATTTTAGCCTGAAGTTTAGCTAGTTTTTTTCTAGTAACTTCCCTTCTTTTACTGCCCGTTTGTTTCATTGACAAATTCCGTTGTAATTTCCTTAAACGCTTTAATTGTTTCTTTAAAGGTTTAGGTGATTTAATTTTTTCACCGTTACTTAGTGTAGCAAAATCAGTGATTCCTAAGTCAATGCCAACACTTTGTCGATTTTTTGGTAATTGTTGAGGATTAAACTCAACTACAAAGCTGACAAAATATCTATCAGCACTATCTTTAATTAAGGTGACACTAGAAGGAACTGCG
>DATNRE010000290.1:0-4355 GCA_036703685.1 Candidatus Obscuribacterales bacterium | reverse complement strand
ACAGGGAACAGGGAACAGGGAACAGGGAACAGGGAACAGGGAACAGGGAACAGGGAACAGGGAACAGGGAACAGGGAACAGGGAACAGGGAACAGGGAACAGGGAACAGGGAAAGGGTTTTAGGACAATACTAAACCTTGTAACCTACTATTCCCTATTCTGGTGTTCCGGTGTTCCCTATTCCTACGCGCTCTGACCCCAAACTACAAAATTAAGGGTGAACAGATTAGTTTTAAATGGCTCAAGCGGGATTTGAACCTGCGACCTTGGGCTTATGAGTCCCCTGCTCTAACCACTGAGCTACTGAGCCTTGGTTTATTTACGATTAACTAATATAGCACAAGATTTTATCAAAAGTCAACCCCCTTTGTAAATTTTTTTTACGGGAGCCAGGGTCGTTGGATTTTTCGGTCAACCCTAAAACCCAATCCCCCTAGCCCTCTTTACCTAGGGCGGTGTTATCTTCTTTGCATCATCCGTAAGGCATCGGGACTAGCGTTATATTCATAACCGTAGGGAGCGCGATCGCTGTCATCCAAAATTTGAGGCGTGACTAAGACAATCACTTCCGCCCGCGAATTCTCCTTATTGGTTCTGCGGAATAGGGAACCCAAAATCGGTAAATCCCCTAACAGTGGAATTTTGCTGACTGTAGCCCGTTCCTGTTCCTGAATAATCCCCGATAAAATCAAGGTTTGACCATCGCGTAAACGGATTAAACCCGATTCGACCGTCCGGCTGAGAATCTGACGGGCAAAATCACCGCCACCCGCATCGACTTGATCTCCGGGGGCACTGACGGTGGGGTTAACTCGCATGGAAACAAAGCCATTATCATCAATCCGTTCCACGTTAACATCCAAGGTTAAACCCACATCTTCAAAGGTAAAATCTTTGCTGTCCCTTGTGCCGGAAACCGTGTCTACAAATGTAGTTGTGACTGATTTAACAATTTCTTCAACTAAGGCTACTTTGGCGGTTTCACCCTCCTGAACCACTAGGGTCGGATCGGTGAGAATCTTAGCATTACCACTAATAATTTGAGCGGTCAAAGTGGATAAGAACTTGCGGGGATATTGGAAAAAGGGAAAAATGCTATTAGTGGTTGACCCTAAATCCGTTAGGGCTCCAGTGGCTAAATCTCGGGTAAAGGGTGTGTACTCGGAAATCCCCACTTGACCCGGACGCTCGGTGACAGGAGCCATCGGGTCTAAACCCACCCCTCCTCCGGGGGCTGTTAAAGGAGTTGTAGACAATCTAGTCGGATCATAAAAAGGCGTCCCACTATTTAAAAGTTGACCATCGCTGGTTCGATTCTCAATAATCGGTCGGCCATTAATCCCACTGGTGGCGGTTGTTCGGTTGGGGGGATTATATCCACCAAAATTCACCGAAGCCGCGCCTCCATCATTCACAAAGAAGGTGTCGTTAACCCCAAAGGAGAAACTACTACTGGCGGCTTCTTCTCCACTCAAATTAACGTCCACAACTTTAACATTAACGGCTACTTGACGTTGACGTAAATCAAGCTGGGTTAACATCGCCACGGCGGTTTGTACTAAGTGTGGCGGGCCAACCAGAGTAATAGAATTAAGCCGCTCATCGACGGAGATGGATAATCCTCGGAGCACCAGGGGACTATCGGACTCTTTAGCTGCTAAGGATGTAATTGCAGGTGTTCGGGTTTCCACAAATCTTGAATTAACCCCGGTTCCCACTTCCTCAATCCGCACTTGATCGACCTGAATTTGAGTACCTGCCCCTTGACTACTCAAAAAACCGGCGGCGGTGCTTGCGGGAACTTGATTCAGTCTGAGGCTGCGAACTACGACATCACTGGCAGCAGTAGGCAGTTTCACCCCGACAAAAATCGTATTTCCTGTACGATTGGCTTGTAATCCACTTAAACGCAAAACATAGTTAAAAACATCTTCCACGGACTCATTTTCAATATCCAAGGATATTTTTCGCCCTAGGATTTGGTTTTCTTCCTGCTCGCCATTGGGGGCTCGGAAATCACCACTGCCAGCATCTTTGACCAAATTACTCACGGCTAAGTTCAGCCCGGCCGTTCTGGCTAATAGGGCTAAAACATCACTGACCGGAGCATCTCGTAGGACTAAACGGGGAATCCGTTGATTGGTATTAAGCCGAATGGCGGGGACTCCGGCGTTAATATTAGAAACAGCTATATCGCCCAAGGGTGGAGCAACGGCCCGGGACTGGAAAGGAGGAACCGCATCGGAAGGGCGAATCCCACTCTGGGGAAGATTGCGGCCATCAATAGTAATTTGAGGATCGGGAACTAATACGGGTTGGGAGCCTGTGGCTGGGGGGGCTGGCGGTGGTGGGGGTGGTGCTGCTGGGGGGACTTGATTCGGGACTTGGGCCACAGCCCCCGCAGATGCACCCATACTAATCACAATCCCTTCGTTAGACCCTTGCATAATCCGGGCTTCGGGGGGACTATTCACCCCACTGACAATCACCCGTACACTGGTAGAATCTAGTTGAGTCACCACCACCGAGGCAATCCCGGGGATAGGATTATTTTGTTGAAAGTTTTGTTTTTGGGCTGGAAGTTGGGTATTAATAATATCGGCAACAAAATCATTGCCCCGTCTGACCACAAAAACCTCCGGTCGTTCTCCGCTACGGGTGACTAAGACTAAGGCGACTTCCCCGTTCATTTCCACCAGTCGGATATCTTGGACTTGGGTTTGGGCAAATGCCGGGGTTGGTGCCACCATGGCGATCGCAGCACCGGTTAAAATTCCTGTACCAATTCTTTGAAAATGTTTCACGTTTACTCCTCAACACAACATCTATATTTTGGCTGTTAGTTAATAACCAACACCTGAACGCCCCAACACTTCAATATCCTGATACCTTACAACAACTTGGGCCAGAAGTTGCAACTATTTAGGGGGTTCCGCCGCCGCTGCTTCGGCCGCCGCCGCCGCTTTCACTTCTTCTTGACTCAAGGGCAGTAACACCTGCAACTCAAAACTACTTTTTAGCTGTCGTTGCGGTTGATTCGCAGAGGGGACAAATTTCCCTTGTCGATATTCTCCCTCAATCACGGAGGTTGTATCCCCCAATTGAGATTTTAAGCCTCTGACTACTAACAAAGGTTGTAGTCTTTCCAAGGCCACTAAAAACTGGCGAGTTTGTTCAAAACTGCCTGTAAATTCCACCTCATACTTGCGTCTTCTGAGTTTGCCATTGACCTCTGACCCCAAGGTACTATCATTAACAATCTCGTCCTTGTCTTCTGGTTTTTCTGGTGGAATGGGTTTAAATTGGGTGAGTCTGGCTAGTTGCCGATCATCAATAATCCCAGCATTAATTTTATTAATCTGTTCGTTAATATCAAATAACAGGGTTTCTAAACTGGCATCATCAGCAAATAAAGCGGTAACGGTGGATCGACGGATTTTAGCGGCTTCTAATTCTTTTTGAGCCTTATCCTTTTCCCGTAAACGCTGATCTTGCTTCTCAATTTCATCTTGTTTAGTTTTAATATCCTCCCGCAGAGTTTGGCCTACGGTGAGGGTGGGAAGCACTAATTTATAAATTAAGAAACCCGCTAGGAGGACGCCAGCAACTCCGGCGCCAATGCCCATAATTTTTGGCGTTAAGGGACCACCAAATATAACCGGGCCGCTGCCTTCGTCTTCGACATCTTCAATAAATTGATTAGCTACGGTCATTTTTTAATGACTCCTTTTTCCTGAAGGGTTTTAATTCGATTGACCAATCCTAAAGCTCCTTTACTTTGGAGCTCGGGTAACAACTCGGAAGCACTGGCTCGACTGAGATTTGTTTCAATCGTATATTTGACCACCGATTGTAACTGGGGCTTAATATTCCCGGCATCCGTACTGGCGGGTTTAGAGACGAGTTGAGTCTGATTTTCTTCTAATTTAGCCGAAATCAATTTGGTTTTTTCCCCATTAAAGAACGGGGATTGATTCAGTAATAATACAAAGTCATTAATTTGAGTAAAAGAGTTAGCGACTCCTGAAATTTCTAATTTAGCAGTTTCGGGTTCCGGTGGAGGGGGCGGGGTCGCGGCTTGACCCTCGGGGGGCGGAGTGGCAGCAGCAGGAGCGGCGGCTACGGGTGCGGGTTCGGGTTCGGTTTGTTTAACATCAACAATTCTCACCCCAGCCACCTGCATCAGTTGACCTAATTCTAGGCTCAGAGCCGACCAGGGTTTAATCTGATTAAATACGGTGGCTAAGGCGTCCGCTTCCTGATTGGCTTGCTTGGTTTGGGCATTAATTTGATCTAAGGCTTGTACCTCCGATGTTTTTGTTCCCAAGGTGGCAACCAGGGTATCGAGTTCTTTT
>DATNRE010000289.1:0-3771 GCA_036703685.1 Candidatus Obscuribacterales bacterium | reverse complement strand
GCAACAATTCCGGCTCCTGCATAAAGTCTAGCACGATTTCCGTCTAATAAAGCCGAACGAATCCCCACCACAAATTCCCCATTTCCTTGATGATCAATCCAACCAATGGGGGCGGCATAAAGAGAGCGATCAAAATTTTCATAGTGATGGATATGTTGTTGAGCAATATCTCTGGGAGTTCCCGCCACTGCTGGAGTTGGATGTAATTGTGATAATATTTCTAAGAGATGAATATTGCTGGAAACTTGACATTTAATTGGTGTCCAAAGGTGTTGAATATTAGTTAGTTGTCTTAAACAAGGTAAACCTGTTAAATCCGGGGTTAAACCCAAACTTAATAAACGTTCAATAATAAAATCTACTACTACTTGATGTTCTCGGAGATTTTTTTCACTATGAAGTAATTCTTGACCTAAATTAATATCTTCTATAGGCGTTTTTCCGCGAGGGGCTGACCCCGCTAAGGCATCAGTAATTAATTGATTATTTTTCAGACTAATTAAACGTTCTGGACTAGCTCCAATAAACTGTTGACCCTTGCCATTTCCCGTGGAAAAAATATAGCAATCAGGATATAAAAGTCTTAAATTATTTAAAGAATGAATTAAATTAAATGGTGCTTTTGCCACCACATCAATCGGTTGAGAAAGGACTAATTTTTTTAAAGATTTTGATTTAATTAAATCTAAAGCTGAATTTACAGACTGTTTAAACTGTAAATAGGGTTTAGAGTCGGTTTCGACCTGTTGGGTTAATAATAAACTAGAGGTTTCACTGGTGATAGAAGGAATTGAAGTAGTTTCTAAACCATTAATTTGTTGACTTTTATACCAAACATCACTCAAAATATTTTCAATTTTAGAGTTTTTCTTTAAAACAATATTAACGATCAAAATACAGCGATTTTTTTTTCTAATGACTTGCCATTTAGGTAAAAATATGGTAACTGGTGGAAAATAAGCATTTTCGGGTTTACCGGAAGAATTATGCCGAGAATTTAAGGATAAATTAGGCTGCAAATATTGATCAAAAAAAGTAAAACTACAGCAAAAATAAGGCTTAGGTAAATGGTTACTTTTAGACCCAATAATAACGGTTTTATCTAAACAAGATTGAATAAATTTTTGAGCTTCAGAAAACCTATTTTTTCCAGAGGTTGTGAATTTAAGAGCCGTATCAACCGCCACAAAGGACTCCTCAAATTGAGGCTTTTCAAAATAAAAATGAATTAAATTAGGATGATAAAATTGCTGTAAAATTGCTAAGGGATCAATCCATTGGATTTCATGGGCAATACTCAGAATTTTAGTCTGATAATCCTTTAATCCATGATCTTGAAACTCTAACAAAAAACGATGCAGTTCTTGGCGATCTTGCAATAACGGGGTTGCAGAAGGAAAAACTGGCATATAAAAAAGGAGCAAAAAAAGGTTAAAAAAGGGAAAACTGTTACCGACAAATCGTTAACTTATATTATTTTAATATAGTTTAACTACTTTCAGAGCGATTTACCCCTTATTCATAATCTCCCTTATAAAAATATTGCCCTCAGTCTGTAAAAAAAGTTCATAATTGTTGACCCATTCCCCGCTTCTCCTCGTTGCCAACGGGGGCGGACACCCAACACCCACGCCACCCTTTCCCCAGCATTCCGGGTGGATATTCGTCAGGTCAATTTAGATTAAACCTTTTTGTACTTCTCTAGCCTGATCAGATAATCTTATGGGACAATAAACCAGTCAAGGTTTTAAATCCTTTTTATATGACCACAGAACTGATTGTAACTTCAAAAAATAAATTATGGTTAGCGGCGATTAAACCTCCGATGTACAGTGTGGCAATTATGCCCATTTGGGTGGGAACTGCTGTTGCTGTCTTTGAAACTTCTACAATCAATTGGAGTATTTTTACCACCTTTATCGCGGCGGCTATTTTAATTTTAGCCTGGGAAAATATCCTTAATGATGTCTTTGACTCGGAAACTGGAATTGATAAAAATAAACATCATTCTTTAGTGAATTTAACCGAAAATAAATCCCTGATTCTCGCCCTAGGAAATAGCTGTTTAGCCCTGGCAATTTTGGGTCTATTAATGATTTGTTTCTGGCAACAGGATTTAACGGTTTTAGGCTTAATTCTCCTCTGTTGTGGCTTAGGTTATTTATATCAGGGGCCTCCCTTTCGATTGGGTTATCAAGGTTTAGGGGAGTTTTTATGTTTCTTTGCCTTTGGGCCCTTGGGAGTTTCTGCGGCCTATTATAGTCAAACTCAAAATTGGTCTTGGGTCTGTTTAGCCACATCAATTATTGTGGCAATTCCGATTACTTTAGTTCTGTTTTGTTCCCATTTTCATCAGGTGGAGGATGATATTACCGCCGGGAAAAAGTCTCCGATTGTTCGTTTAGGAACCGAACGGGGGGCACAACTTTTACCCTGGTTTTGTGCTAGTATTTTTACGCTGACGGGTGGATTTGTCCTCGGGGGAATATTCCCGATTTGGACTCTCTTAAGTTTTGTGGCGATTCCTGCTGCAATTAAGCTCTGTCGCCATGTTAGTCAATACCATAATCAACCGAACTTAGTCAGCAATTCTAAATTTATTGCCATTTCTGTTCAGTTTTGGAGTGGTTTACTTTTAGGAATGGGCTTTATTTTACATTAATTGAATTTATTTTTAGGGTGGGTCAATTCCACCCGGAATAAAACAAGCAAATAGAGGTTAAATAATGACACAATTTATTCCCTTAATCGGCAGAACATTTTTAGCAACAATTTTTATACACGCTGCTATTAATAAAATCTTTGATTTTGCCGATACTCAAACTATGATGACAGAAAAAGGATTACCCTTCGCTGGAATATTATTAGGAGGAACAATTGTTTTTCAAATTTTAGGCGGATTATCTTTAGTTTTAGGATATAAAACTCGTTTAGGGGCTTGGCTTTTAATTTTATTCTTAATTCCAGCTACTGTAATCTTTCATAATTTTTGGGATGTTCCCGCAGAAAAAATTGCTTTCTTAAAGAATTTATCGATTATGGGTGGGTTACTGATGATTACCTATTTTGGGGCTGGGCCAGTGAGCGTTGATGAACATATTACCATGAGTAATACTGATTTTACCGAATAAATTAATCTCTAATTATACAGCAGTGCGATCGCCTTCGCTCAAACTGCTGTAGACTAATTCTTTAATCTGTTTTTGATTGATTTTTCCCTGGGAATTGCGAGGTAATTCTTCTACAGGAATCCATAATTTAGGATGTTTAAATTTAGATAATTTTCCTAAAATTGCCTGTTCTAATTCAACTGCTGAAACCTTTTTATAATTAGCAACGTACACCGCTACTACAATTTCACCCCAATATTGATCCGATTTTCCCAGTACACAAATATCTTTTACTAAACCCGTAGAAAGAATCACCGCTTCTACTTCGGCGGGAAATACATTTTCCCCCCCAGTAATAATTTTATTACTCTGTCTCCCTACTAAGGTTAAATATCCCTGTTCATCCCCATATCCTAAATCATCGGGTGTGAAACAATTAATCCGCAATTGCGGATCAAAATTATCCTGATAATATCCTAACATTAGAGAATCGGATTTAATCCTAATTATTCCCGGTTGATTGGCTTTTAATTCCTCTCCGTTTTGACCATATATTTTGATTTTAGCATGGGGTAAAACCTTTCCGCAACTATTATTACCGCCTAAAAAATCCGAAGGTTTTAAACTAACAATTTGGGAGGCGGTTTCCGTCATTCCATAG
>DATNRE010000288.1:0-4693 GCA_036703685.1 Candidatus Obscuribacterales bacterium | reverse complement strand
GGATCGAGACATTTCCTGCTGAGGATTAAACGCCCGATTCGTTTTCGTTGAGGTCAAATTAGGATGGATCATGATTCCAAGAATAGAAATATTATGGGTGATCAATCATCAAGCAACCCGTGAAATCGTGAATTAAAGATTGATAGCCGGGGTCTCAAACCTTCTTAGGCAGGACTTACGCAAATTTGGGGATGTAACCCTAAATGTAGGGGTAATTCATGAATTACCCCTAGTATGGATAGTGGTGATGCGTAAGTCCTGTCCCTGTTAATCGGGGATGCCCCAGTTAATTTAAAAAGTGATAAACATGGTGATCAAATTAGTGGGTTATCAAATCCTAGAAGAATTATATGCAGGTACACACACCCGAGTTTATCGGGGGATAGGAACTTCTAACCCAGTGAGCGTTGTGATCAAAATTCTGCGCAACCCCTACCCAACTTTTGATGAACTGGTTCAATTTCGCAACCAATATACAATTGCCAAAAATCTTGATTTTCCTGGAATTATCAAACCCCTAGAGTTACAGGTTTATGAAAATCGATATGCCTTAATTATGGAGGATTTTGGGGGAATATCCCTCTATAAATATTTGAAAATCACCTCAGATAAAGATACTCCTTATCAATCCTTGCCTTTAGCTGAATTTCTGGAGATCATGATTCAACTCACAGAAATTATTAACTATCTTCATCAAAATCGGGTGATTCATAAAGATATAAAACCCGCCAATATTTTAATTAATCCCGACACCAAAAAAGTTAAATTAATTGATTTTAGTATTTCTTCCCTATTACCCCGAGAAACCCAAGAAATTCAAAATCCCAATATCTTAGAAGGCACACTACCCTATATTTCCCCCGAACAAACCGGTCGCATGAATCGCGGGATTGATTATCGGAGTGATTTTTATTCCCTGGGAGTCACCTGCTATCAATTATTAACCGGAAAACTTCCCTTTCAATCCTCAGACATCATGGAATTAGTCCATTGTCATCTAGCTAAACAAGCCATCCCGATTCATCATGTTAATCTGAATATTCCGATCATTTTGTCAGAAATTATTAATAAACTGATGGCAAAAAATGCCGAAGATCGGTATCAAAGTGCTTTAGGGATTCAATATGATTTACAGCAATGTTTAACTCAACTACAAACAAAAGGCAAGATTGAGTATTTTGAAATTTGCCAGCAAGATATCAGCGATCAATTTATTATTCCTGAAAAACTTTATGGTCGAACCCAGGAAGTCAAACAACTGTTAAATGCCTTTGATCGAGTCAATCTTCAAGGGACAGAAATGATGTTAGTTGGGGGTTTTTCTGGGATCGGAAAAACCGCCGTGGTTAATGAAGTTCATAAACCTATTGTTAGACAACGCGGCTATTTTATTAAAGGCAAATACGATCAATTTAATCGTAATATTCCTTTCTCCGCATTTGTCCAAGCCTTTCGAGACTTAATGGAACAATTATTATCAGAATCCGATACCCAAATCCAAAGCTGGAAAACCAGAATCCTAGCCGCCGTGGGAGAAAACGGACAGGTTTTAACGGATGTAATTCCTGAGTTAGAACAGATTATTGGAAAACAACCCCCCGCCGTCGAATTATCCGGTAATGCCGCCCAAAATCGCTTTAATTTGCTATTTCAAAAATTTGTCCAGGTTTTCACCCAAAAAGAACATCCTTTAGTCCTATTTTTAGATGATTTGCAGTGGTCAGATTCTGCTTCCTTAAACTTACTACAATTATTAATGCAAGACAGTTTAGGATATTTATTAATTTTGGGAGCCTATCGAGATAATGAAGTTTCCCCCGTGCATCCGTTTATTTTAACTATTAATGAAATTGTTAAAACCGGAGCAATTGTAAATACCATTACCTTGCCTCCCTTAACCCGATTAGATCTGAATCAATTAGTAGCAGATACCCTCAATTGTCAACCTGATTTGGTGGAATATTTAACTCAATTGGTCGATCAAAAAACCCAGGGAAATCCTTTCTTTGCCACTCAGTTTCTCAAAGCCTTACATGAGGACAAATTAATTCAATTTGACTCCTCTCAATTCCTAAAAAATGGCTCAAAACTGGGGGGATGGCAATGCGATATGGCTCAAATTGAAGCCCTATCTCTTACCGATGATGTCGTGGAATTTATGGCATTGCAATTACAGAAATTACCGATCGAAACCCAGGATATTCTCAAACTTGCTGCCTGTATTGGGGCTGAGTTTGATTTGAATACCTTAGCGATTATCAGTGAGAAATCAGCCGAAATCACGGCAACAACTTTATGGACAGCATTGCAAAAAGGTTTGGTAATTCCCACAACAAAAATCTATAAATTTTTTACTCAAATCCCTGAAGAAGAAGTTTTTAATACTTCTATTAATCCCGCCTATCGATTTTTACATGACCGGGTTCAACAGGCTGCTTATTGTCTCATTGCTGCTGAAGAAAAGCAAAGCACTCATTTTGAAATTGGGACATTACTCTTACAAAATTTCTCTTTAGCCGAGCGAGAAGAACGAATTTTTGAAATTGTCAATCATTTGAACATTGGCAAAGCCTTAATTATTGAGGAAACTCAAAAAGAAGAATTAGCAAAACTAAATTTATTAGCTGGAATTAAAGCCAAAGCTTCCACCGCCTATTCCGATGCTTTTACCTATATTAAGACGGCCATGGAACTTTTACCCATTGATACTTGGAAAAGCCATTATGATCTGAGTCTAAACTTATTTAAAGAAAGAGCCGAACTAGAATATTTTCAGGGGAACTTTGACCAGGCAGAATACTGGCTAAAACAGGCCTTAAAAAATGCCAAATTGCCCCTAGAAAAAGCTGAAATTTATAATATGGCGATCGTTCAATATACCATGCAAGCTAAGTATCCAGAAGCCATTCAATCCGGTCGTCAAGCCTTAGCTTTAGTGAATATTGATTTACCTGAAACCGATTGGGAAACAGTTCGGGATTTAGAATTGGCTCAGATTCAAGAAACCTTAGAAAACCGCCTATTTTCTGACTTAATTCATTTACCCATGATGACAGAAATAGAACCTAAAATGGCAATCAAATTATTAATTGCTATGGGGCCACCCACCTATCGTTCCCATCAAAGATTGTGGTCGGTGATTTGCGCAAAAGCCGTTAATTTGTGCTTGAAATATGGCAATACCCCGGAGATTGGATATATTTATCCTGCCTTTGGAGGTTTACGCGGATACGCTCTCAATAATTATCAAAATACCAGTCAATTAATCGATGTTACCCTGGAGTTGATGCAAACTTTTAATAATAAATCAGCCGAAAGTGTGGCCTATTTAATGATTGGTAGCTCCTTAAGGCATTGGTCACATCCGCTTAAAATTGCCAGTGAAGATTATGATTCATCCTATCGCGTGGGTTTAGAATCCAGTAATTTGCAATATGCCGCCTATGCCTTTGGCCATAATATGTATTGTCGGTTTTATCAAAGTGTTTTCCTAGAAAAACTCTTAGATGAGATCACAGAATCCTTAACTTTTAGTCGGAAATATAAAAATCAGTGGGCGATTGATTTATTTTTGGGAGGTCAAATCATTTTAGCTGAATTAATTGGGCACACAGTTGACCTCAAGGAAGTTGATTATTTGCAGCAATGCCATGAACATAAAAACTGGCAAGTGATCTGTATTTATAATATCTTAAAAAGCCAACTTTTGTTCATTAATGAACAGTGGGAAAAAGCATTTGACTACAGTCAAAAAGCGGATGATGAGATTATTAACGTAGCACCTCAAGGTTTGTTACCCTATGTTCACCATTGTTTTATTCATGCACTATTACTGATTAAACGTTATCCCCATCTGCCCCAGGAGCAAAAACAAAGCTGTTGGGATAAAATTTCCCACTATCAGGAACAATTAAACATTTGGGCAGAAAATAATCCCGATAATTTTTTACCTTTATCTTGTTTGGTGAATGCAGAAATTGATCGAATTTCCGATAATTTTTTAAAGGCAATGGATAATTATGATCGGGCTATTCGCGCGGCAAAAAATAACGAATCTATCCAAGCCGAAGCCCTCGCCAATGAACTCGCAGCCAAATTTTATCTCGACTGGGGAAAGGAAAAAGTTGCCGCTGGGTATATGCAAGAAGCCTATTATTCCTATGCCCAATGGGGAGCTAAAGTTAAAGTTGCTGATTTAGAAAAAACCTATCCTAAATTACTAAAACCGATTCTACAACACCCTCAACCGACTAATCTATTTGAAGAAACAATTGGACGAGGAACGGTGATTTCTACCCATACCTCTACTAGCATATCAGAAGCCCTTGATTTGAAGACATTGATCAAAGCATCTAAAGTGATTTCCAGTGAAATTGAACTGAACAAACTTCTAGTCACTCTATTAGAAATAGTCGTTGCTAATGCGGGGGCAAACAAATGTGTATTACTCCTCATCCAAGATGAATTACTTCAAGTCGTTGCTCAATTAAAAGATGGGCAATCCTCCCCAGTATTCCCCCCAATTCCTTTAGAATTAAGCGAAGATGTTCCCATTAATTTAGTCAATAATGTTAAGCGTAATTTAAAACATATCGTCCTAGAGGATGCCAGGATGAGTAGTCGATTTATCGCTGATATTTATATCCAAAAAAATCAGCCTAAAAGTGTTCTTTGTAGTCCAATTATCAATCAA
>DATNRE010000287.1:0-3116 GCA_036703685.1 Candidatus Obscuribacterales bacterium | reverse complement strand
AACTTGAAGCCGTTTATGAACGCATTCTCCCCCAAGTTAGATTACGGTTTCTTTTAGCCGATGACCCAGGCGCCGGAAAAACCATTATGACGGGGTTACTGATTAAAGAATTAAAACTGCGGGGTGTAATTGAACGGGTTTTAATTCTTACTCCGGCTCCCTTAACCACTCAATGGCAAGATGAACTCAAAAACAAATTTGCCGAAACCTATGAAGTGATTACCTCAACCTTGGCAAAAAATCAACTGGCTGGCAACCCTTGGGAAAGGTTTCGTCAATGTATTACTTCCATTGATTTTGCCAAACGAGAAGATGTGATTCCGGGGCTTTTACAAGTAGATTGGGATTTAGTAATTATTGATGAAGCCCATAAATGTTCCGCCCGAACCCAAGGGGAAGAACTGCGCCGCACCGGACGCTATAAACTAGCAGAAGAACTCTCGAAAATCACAGAAAGAATTATCCTACTCACCGCTACACCCCATCAAGGCGACGTCAATCAATTTCATAACTTTTTACGCTTATTAGACCCGGAACAATTTATCTCTAATGAAATTAATCCCCAGTTACTCCACTTAGAAAATAGTCCTTGGTTTTTACGGCGAATTAAAGAAGAACTCCGAGATTTTAACGGTCAAAAACTATTTAAAGAACGCCATCCGATTACCGTTCCGTTTCCCCTGTCCCCGGCCGAAGAATCTCTTTATCACCAAGTTACCCAATATATTAACCGCTATTTAGGGAAAACCTTTGGACGTAAACAAGCGGCCGTTGCCCTAGCGCGAACGGTATTGCAACGACGGTTAGCGAGTAGTTTAAACGCTATTCTCAATTCCTTAAAAAAACGACAACAACGGTTTTCCGATTTATTAGAAGAATTAGAAAAACTCCCTCCCCAGGAACAACGCCAACGGTTAATTAACTTAGGTAAACCCGTGGATAGTGAAGTAGAAACCGATGATTGTTCAGAAGAAGATTTAGAGGATTTTGCCGTTGAATTAACCTTAGCTGAACAATTAGAACAATTACGAGAAGAATTGCGGGTACTCAAACTCTTAGTTAAATTAGCCCAAGAAACCATCGAACAAGGAACCGAACGCAAACTCAACGAATTAGAAAACTGTTTAAAACGGAGTGAATTTAACGAATTAAAAGACGCCCGGGGAAAACTATTAATATTTACCGAACATCGGGACACCTTAGAATATCTGAAAAAAAATCTTAATGATTGGGGTTATAGTACCTGTGAAATTCATGGGGGGATGAATGTTTTACAACGGAAAGTCGCCCAAAAAGATTTCCAATTTAATAAACAAATTTGTCTAGCCACAGAAGCCGCCGGAGAAGGGATTAATTTACAATTTTGTCGGTTAATGATTAATTATGACCTCCCCTGGAACCCAAACCGCTTGGAACAACGGATGGGACGAATTCACCGCATTGGACAGGAACACGAAGTTTATATTTTTAACTTTGTGGCAATTACAACAGTAGAAGGACGGGTTTTAAATAAACTATTAACCAAATTAGAAGAAATCAAAAATGCCATGGGCGATAGGGTTTTTGATGTGATTGGGCAACTCTTACAAGTCAATGAAATTCGCTTTGAAGATTTAGTCCGAGAAGCCACTTACTCCCAAGCGGATGAAGATGAAGCCATGGAAACCATCGATAGGTTAACCCCTGAACGCTTACAAGCCTTAGAAAAAGCTACGGGATTAGCATTAGCCACATCCCATGTGGATTTAACTCAAGTCTCCACAACCCAAACCCAAGATTATCGTTCAGAAGAACAACGTTTAATGCCCTATTATGTGGAAGATTTTTTTCACAAAGCCTGTGAATATTTGCGGGTAAATTTAGAAGTCAGGGCCGATGGTTTATGGCGAATTCCCTATCTCAAAGAAGAATTTCGCTCCGAACAGTTGGAAGCAGTCCGCCGCTTAGGAACCCCGGAAAAAAATTATCCTAAATTAACATTTTACAAACAACATTTAGAACTGGCTAGTCACCAAGATGCGGAATTTCTCTCCCCTGGACATTGCCTCTTTGCCGCCTTAACCGAGCGCTTAGACCGACAACTGGAGGAACAGGTAGGACAACAAACGGCTATTTTTACCGATGCTGATACGGATACCCCCTATCGTTGTCACTTTTTTAAAGTACAAATTGAGGGCCAAACCAGCCGAGGAGAGCCCCAGATTTTTAAAGCTCAACTCTGTGCGGTGGCTGAACAATTCTCTGGAGAACTTAGTTTAATCACGGCCGATAGTTTACACGATTTATCGGCGGTTTCTACCTCTTTTATCCCAGAATCCGGGGATATTTTACACCCCCTAAATCCCCGGTCACAGCAAAAGCTGGAAAGTTGGTTAAAAGTTAAAATTCAACTGGGATTAATGAATGAAGCCCGCGGCCAACGGCAACGGGAGTTACAAATTCGGCAAGATTATCTGAAAACCGCCATGGACTCGGCAATTCGAGAAGCCCAAATCACTCAAATGAAGTTAGCGGCGAAGGTAGCCGGGGGGGATGAAACCTATCGGGTGGCACGGGATAGCGCCCAAAACAAAGTCCGCACCCTACAGGAACGGTATAAAACCAAACAGACCGAACTAGGGTATCTGCAAATTGTTCGGCCCGGACGGGTGATGTATTTGGGGACGGCGCTCGTTTATCCCACACCCGGGGAAACCTTAACAACGATGATGCGAAATGACCCAGAGGTGGAAGCCTTTGCCATGCAGTTCGTGATCAACTATGAACAACAACGGGGGTGGCAACCGGAGGATATCAGTCAGTATCACGATGGCAGTGGTTTTGATATTCGCAGCATTGGGCCGAGTCCTGATGGTCTGCAACCGCCTCCGGTGCGACGCATTGAGGTGAAGGGACGGGCGCAACCCGGGCAAGGGGTGTCTTTAACCGCCAATGAATGGCGCAAGGCCCTACAGTTGGGAGATTCCTATTGGTTATATGTGGTCTGGGGATGTCATACGTCTAACCCGGAGTTACTGAGAATTCCTAACCCGACTCAGGTTTTAGCGAGGGATGCTAAGGAAATTCAGCAGGTGACTCGTTATTTAGTGGAGGGAGAAGCATTACAACGAAATGCG
>DATNRE010000286.1:0-3716 GCA_036703685.1 Candidatus Obscuribacterales bacterium | reverse complement strand
CCCCAACCCCCATTAAAAAGGGGGGAGAATATGGATAATAGGAGTTACAATTGTAGGTATTATCTTAATTGGGAACTCATAATTAAAGGGATATTAGAGGATAAAATTAACCAAAAACCGATTAATTTAATTTCGGCTAAATTTCATAATAGTTTAGTCGAAGCAATAATAGAAATGAGTCAGAAATTAGGCGAAAAAACCATAACCTTAAGTGGGGGATGTTTTCAGAATAAATATTTAATTGAACGGACAATCTCTCGACTTGCTCAAGAAAACTTTAGAGTATATTGGTCACAAAAAAATCCTCCTAATGATGGAGGACTAGCCCTAGGACAAGCTGCATTTTTAATTAATCATCAACGATTTGCGCCCAGTCAGGGAAAGACGGGGGAAAGTAGTTGATTTCATAACTGGAATCTTCCCATTCCTTCACCCAGAGGGGAATTTTTCCCGGTTCAGGAGTGCGCGCAAATTGTCTTTCCTTCACCTCAATAATCCGAAAAATTTGCTTGAGAGTATCTCCTTTATCCAAAGCCTCGCAAAGCAAATCATCAAGTTCAGGATCTACCCGTTTAACCCGGGTTTTTTCATCTTCAACCCACAATAACTTTAAAGACTCTAAATTGCGGGGACTTAACTTACTTTTAAAATAGACTCGTTTGAGGGTTGCAACCGGGTCTAAACTGCGTTCAACTCGACGAATTTGTTGTAAACGAAGGTAATGCCATTCCGCTAATCTTAAGCGTTCTTCAGGACTAATTAACGCTTTGCTCGTGGCGTGTCTCAACCCATATTTCGCTTGAGAACAACCTAAATTTGCTAACAGATGAATTAACTCTCGTTCTTTCGGTGTCGCCTGTCGTCGAACGATTGTATTCGTTGCTGCTCGTTGCCTTTTGGTTTCCATTTCCATTTGTCTACCAGCCCATTACAAGAGATAAAATTTCAACTCAACTTAGACCGTCCTAGATGGTTTTTGATGGGTAAGCACCATTTTCCGTAAATCAGGGGCTACAAGCATCCTCAGACTCACGGATGGGGTTGTAGACAAACGGTATGGACTTGATGATATTCAAACTCAATGGGGGTGAGGGTGTCAAGTCGAATGGGAATCGATCGTAGCCCGTGCCCTTTTTATTTGAGAGAGAATTGAAGTTAACACGCCGAAAAATCAATCTAAAGGCAGCTTAACCTACAATTTTAAACTGTTCTTGAATGGGTGATCAATTCAGTCATTTTTAGGAAAAGTGGGTGATTGCAAAAGACCGCTTGAAATCTTTAAAATCTACCTGCCATAATTAACACAGACTCGCATATCTCGATTGATCAATAACTCAGACGTGACTTGTCCGTAGTGTCCATGTTTGTCCAACTAACCCATCAGGGGTTCACACGAAAGCCATCAGGGAGGTTGATCAGTTAGGGAATTTTGCCATCAGGTGCATCTTTTATTTTCCTCAATAGACTACTACTATTTTTAATCATAGCCCACCGGGTCAGGATTTTTTTACCCCTAGTTAATGCTTTGTGAAAGTTAATATCTAGGATGTAGGAAGAATTGAGCCGGAATTTTATTATAATTAATAACTTATAAAATCATAACTTCCAAGGTTTAGGATAACTTATGCGGCTACAGGCTTTGGATGTGTTTCGGGGAATAGCGATCGCCAGTATGATATTAGTCAATAATCCGGGTAGCTGGAATTATGTCTATCCTTGGCTGGCTCATGCCGAATGGAATGGCTGTACTCCGACGGATTTGGTCTTTCCCTTTTTCCTATTTATTGTCGGGGTAGCCATGGCTTTTTCCCTATCTAAATATACCCAGGAAAATCGAGGATCAGAAACCCCAGTTCCTCGGTCAATTTATCTACAAATTGCTCGACGGTCTGGGATATTATTTTTATTAGGATTACTCCTAAATGGCTTCCCCAATTATAACCTCGCCGAAATTAGAATTATGGGGGTTTTACAACGGATTGGAATAGCTTATTTTTTAGCCGCGATCGCCATTTTTTACCTCTCCAGAAAAGGATTATGGCTACTGAGTGGCGGAATTTTATTCGGATATTATCTTTTAATGCAATTCGTTTTAGTTCCGGGTTATGGCATTGGAAACCTCACCCCAGAAGGAAATTTTGCCGCCTATATAGATCGCCTGATTTTAGGTCAATCCCATTTGTGGAAAGGGGGATTTTATGATCCCGAAGGACTTTTTAGTACCTTCCCCGCCGTTGTCACGGTTTTAGGTGGATATTTAACGGGAAATTGGCTGAGAAAACAACCGATTAGAAGCGATACCAGTGGTAGTTTAGTCGTATTTGGAATTAGTTGTTTTGTGATTGGTTATTTGTGGGCGGAATTGTTTCCCCTGAATAAATCCCTGTGGACAAGTTCCTTTGTGATTGTAACGGCGGGTTGGTCATTAATACTACTCGCATTCTGTTATGAAACCATCGAAGTCCGAGGCTGGAGAAAATGGGGATTTCCCTTTAAAGTCATGGGATTAAACGCCTTAACAATATTTGTGGCTTCTGGTTTTGTGGCGAGAATTCTAAATTTAATTAAAATTGGCGATTCCCCCCAAGCTCCCAGCGCGAAAACTTGGCTGTATGAAACCCTATTCCAGCCGGGGTTCGGGGCGATGAATGGATCTCTAGTATTTGCGATCGCTACCCTACTCTTTTGGTGGCTGATATCCTATTTGATGTATCGCCAGGAATGGTTTGTGAAAGTTTGAAACCCGAAATCGCTACAATGACAAAAGAATGACCATTAGCAGCAAAATGTTATGATCCCAACCGTTATTGAACAATCGGGTCGTGGCGAAAGAGCCTTTGATATCTATTCTCGGCTATTACGCGATCGCATTATCTTTCTCGGACAACAGGTAACAGCCGATTTAGCCAACTTAATTGTGGCCCAGATGCTGTTCCTTGATGCTGAAGACCCAGAAAAAGATATCTACCTCTACATCAACTCCCCAGGCGGTTCGGTGTCGGCGGGTTTAGGGATTTTTGACACCATGAACCACATCCGCCCCGATGTTTCTACTATTTGTCTGGGGTTAGCCGCCAGTATGGGAGCGTTTCTGTTGAGTGCGGGGGCCAAGGGTAAACGGATGAGTCTTCCCCATTCGCGGATTATGATCCACCAACCGCTAGGGGGAGCCCAGGGACAGGCGACGGATATTGAGATTCAGGCCAGGGAAATTTTATATCTGAAAAAACGCCTGAATCAACATTTAGCTGACCACACGGGTCAACCCCTATCCCGCATTGAAGACGACACGGAACGGGATTTCTTTATGTCGGCGGAAGAATCCATGCAGTACGGTTTAATTGACCAAGTGATTAACCGTCGTCCCTCCGTGTCTAATCCGGTTGTCAGTTAGTTGATTTGAAAGTTGTCCTCCCATCTGGGAGGAGCTTTGAATATTCTGAAAATTCCTCAATTTTGACTTATAACAACCAATTTAATCAAAAATTTATTTAATTAAGAGTTGCGATCGCCATTTCCCAAAAGCTATCAGCAAGGTCAATCCTTTACTATTTAAATTTTTGTAAATTTATTGCTTTTTTTTTTGACAAGTGATCGGTGAAATGTTTCAATTGGATCAAGGATAATTTTTTAGAAAAGTTTTATCCCATATAAAAAAAACTTTGGCTTTTTTGATCACAAAATTAAGTTGACCCGTGAGCGGAAATTAGTAGCCG
>DATNRE010000285.1:0-5295 GCA_036703685.1 Candidatus Obscuribacterales bacterium | reverse complement strand
ATCGAGACGGTTTTCTGTCATCTGAGAATCGAGACGGTTTTCTGTCATCTCCAAATCGAGACGGCTTTCTGTCATCCCCAAATCGGGAAGGCTTTCTGTCATCTCCAAATCGAGAAGGCTTACTGTTATCTCGTTCTCCCGATTTAGAATTAAACTTAGGGCGACTCGAGGGTCTCTTAGAAGGTCTCGATGGAGTATTGGAACGACTAAACTTTGGCATAATAATTAAGCGAGATAAGAATGAGATGGGTGTAGAGATGGGAGTTTGATTAATTGATGCCAGCGACGGTCTAAAACCCCTGTTTCTGTCCTATATTTGATCCCCCTAAATCCCCCTTAAAAAGGGGGACTTTGAAAATCCATTTCCTGAATCAAGGACGAGTTTGAAAATCCATTTCCTTAAAAAGGACGAGTTTGAAAATCCATTTCCCCCCCTTTTTAAGGGGGGTTAGGGGGGATCTGCTCTAGGTTACAATTATGAGTTTTAGACTAAATTTGACAGCTTTTCCCCGCGTTATTGAGCAGTCAATAATTAACAATCAACAATCTTTAGAATCGAGCTCAAGATAATTAAACAATTCCTCTAAACGTTGCGGATTAGTCAAATACAAATACCCAAATAATGCTTCTAAACTGGTGGCTTGTTGGTAAGTTTGGGGATCGAGTCTTTTGGGATATCCAAAAGCAGCATTTCGACCCCGTTTTAAAACATCTAATTCCGTTTCGGTAAGGTGAGGTTCTAGCGATCGCAAGTGACGAGCTTGACTTTCGGCGCGAACTTGAGACACGACTAACTGATGATACAAATGCGATCGCTTTGGGGGCATCAGATAAAAACTACGAATGTAGAGTTCATAAACGGCATCTCCTAAATAGGCCCAAGACGCGGGAGAAATCCGTTGAACTTGTTCTGGTGATAGGCTTTGATCGAGCATTTGATCCAGAGGTAGGGACTAACCAACAGATTAACTCGTTAGTCGTTAAGAGGTCGTAGCAAAGATTATTCCACCCTGATCCCATTGAATGAGTATCCTCACCTTATCGGGGGTGGCACTGCCCAATTGACGTTCACACCTAGGCGTTATCGATGTTTTTGATCGCATCTTCTACAGATGGCTGTAAAGAGAGAAACGTTTCCAAGCGAACTAATTTAACAGTTTGAGTTACACGAGGATTGGAAACAATCTGTAAGGTTCCGTCGCCCTGTTGAGCTTTTTTTACAAGCTGAACTAGCGCCCCTAATCCCGAACTGTCTACAAAATCTATCTGAGAGAGATCCAATATAATGTGCTTGGGGCCTTTTTCTATATAATTACTGACCACCTTCCTAAAAGTTCCTTCTGAGAAAGCATCCATCAATCCAGTCAGGCGGAAGATCTGATAATTGTCTTGGACATCCCGTGTACCCCGCAGGCTCACGGTTAAATTCAGTTGCTCAGGAATGATACCCTCCTAACTACATAAAGCTTGACATCGCCGATCTAGTATAAGGGCTTTTCAAGGAATTGTCTACTAAGTTAGGAGGGATAAAGGGATATTAGTTCTACTCTTGCTGTTGCTGCATCGCTTGAACAAAACGCTCAAACAAGTAGTCAGCGTCATGGGGGCCAGGACTGGCTTCGGGGTGATATTGAACCGAAAACATAGGTAAAGTTTTGTGTTTCAAGCCCGCAACGGTGCGATCATTCAGGTTCAGATGAGTAATTTGGATATCGGAGGCTAAGGTATCGGGATCAATAGCAAATCCATGATTTTGACTGGTAATTTCAACTTGCTGTTGTGCCAAACCTGCGGGTTGATTTAAGCCACGATGACCAAATTTGAGCTTAAAGGTTTCAGCCCCGAGGGATAGACCCAAGATTTGATGGCCCATACAAATCCCAAATACGGGTTTTTCCGCCTTAACTAATTCTTTTGTGGTGGCGATGCCTTCGGTAACAGCCGACGGATCACCAGGGCCATTAGACAGGAAAATCCCATCGGGATTGTATTTGAGAATCTCCTCCGAGGATGTATTAGCCGGAACCACAATCACCCGACAGCCATAACTGGCCAACCGTCGCAGGATATTGCGTTTCACCCCAAAATCTAAGGCAACGACGGTATAACGGGGTTGTTGATCCCCAGTGGCAGAATCACTAAACTCCCAAGCGGTGTTTGTAGGTTCCGACCATTCATAGGGTTGCTGGGTGGTGACTTCTTTAACCAGGTTCAACCCGGCCATACTCGGAGCCTGTTGAACTAAATTTTGCAGTTCCCCCGGATCTAAAATTTCCGTGGAAATCGCCCCATTCATCGCCCCAACGGTACGAATTTTGCGAGTCAGGGCGCGGGTATCAATCCCATAAATACCGGGGATATGGTGCTGTTTTAAATAGTCGGGTAGGGACTGGGTAGACCGCCAATTACTGGGACGGTGACAAATATTACGGGCGATCGCCCCTCGGACATGGGGATAGGCGGATTCTTCGTCTTCGGAGTTAACGCCAGTATTACCCAACTCAGGATAGGTAAAGGTAACAATTTGTCCACAATAACTGGGATCGGTCAATACTTCTTGATATCCGGTCATACCCGTATTAAAGACAACTTCTCCAATTACGGTGCCCGGAGCGCCGAATGACCAGCCCGTGTAGGCGGTTCCATCGGCAAGAACAAGTAAAGCGGGTTGTGCAGAGGTCAGGGACATTTGATCTACCTTGAATCTGGAATCACCTCAATATTATTGCAAACTGACCGATGCTTCTTTTTCTGGTGTTGTGATTACATGACTTTAGGGAACAGGGAACAGGGAACAGGGAATAGGGAATAGGTAATGGGTAATAGCAGGGGAGTTGAACCTGTTTAACTTCTTCAATATCCAACTACCTAATAACTAATTTGCAAGGTGACAGAGGCTCTAACTTGCTGTTCTCCACCTACAACGGGAGTGGCCGGGGCTGCTGCTACGGCATCGGCTCGATACATGACGGCCATGGGGACAGGGGCGCTGGCATTATTAACTTGAATTCCGATAATTTCTCGACGGGTTAAATTCAGGGCGCTTAATACGGCGTTAGCTTGACTTTCGGCCTCTTGGGTAGCAAGTTTTAAAGCCTGTTGTTGGGCGGCGTTAATTTCGGTATCGGAGGCAATGAAACTAATCCCATCAATGCGGGTTGCTCCGGCTTTGACGGCATCATCAAGCAGACTTCCGACTTTTTCGGTATTTAATTTGAAACTGACGGTATTAGTGGCGGAATATCCGGTTAATCGTTGTTGATCGTTGGCATAACTGTAGGTAGGGTTGAGGCGAATTCCGGTGGTTTCGAGTTTCTCAACATTGCGCGATCGCAGTAATTCTATCACCGAGGCCGTCCTTTTGGCGGCTTCTGTTTGAACTTCCTCGGCGGTTTTCCCTAAAACTTCTACCCCCAACTGTACTTGGGTTTGGGTGGTGGGAATAGTTACAACTCCTTGACCGCTAACCGTCAGGGTTCTGACCCGTTGTTCCTGGGCGAAAACCGGAGCAATTAAGGGAATACTCACTAATCCTAAACTTAAGGATAAGGCGGTAATCAGACTCCAGGGATTGATTGAAGAAGATTGATTTAAAGACATTGTAGACGTTCTCTCAAGTACAAAAGGGGTATAGGCATCAGGATAGTATGACTGATACAGAAGTTGTTTTTATCCCGGCTATTCTTCGATTTCGCTCTATTATTTCAAGATTCGGGATAAACATTTATCTGTAGGGATGGGTGCATCAAGATTTAGGTGATTCACCAAGATTTAAAAGAACCCGCCCTTACCAGAAATCAGTCATCAGTTAAGCTCTCTAGTTTGTCTATCGCGCTATAATCAATAGGGTCTGAAAACCATGTTACAGGAATTCCTAATTAATCTTAGATCAATCGGTATGACTACGCTCAAGAATTACTACAGTACCTTACAAGTTCACCCCGCAGCCACAGCCGCAGAAATTAAACAAGCCTATCGTCGATTAGCAAAAGTCTTTCATCCTGATAGTCAAAATCAATCGGCGGATCATAACCAAATTATTCAGATTAATGCGGCTTATGAAATATTAAGTGATCCGCAAAAACGTCAATCCCATGATCGGGAACTGGGTTTAGACAAAAATCCCGATTTTGACTCTGTAAAACCCTTTGTTTCCAAGGTTAAAAAACAAGCAACCGAAGCCGATGCAGAATTAATAATCTGGATTGATAAAGTTTATAAACCCATTAATCGTTATATTAATCAAATTTTAAAACCCCTAAAATCGGAAGTCAACAAATTATCAGCCGATCCCTTTGACGATCAATTAATGGAGGATTTTCAAGCCTATATTGAACTTTGTAAAAACTTACTGAGTCAAGCTCAAACCCTCTTTCGTTCTCGACGAAATCCCTCCCCCGTTGCCGGAGTTGCTGCCCATACTTATTATACCCTAAATCACTTAGAAGATGGACTGAATGAATTAGAAACCTTTACTCTGAATTATGATTATTCTTCCCTACATACGGGCCAAGAAATGTTTAGAATGGCATCGGGTTCCCGTCGAGAAGCCCAGGAAGAAATGAAAAAGATTTCCTAATAATTAAAAAGGTGTTATAATTGAATCTATATCTTGAGACTATTGCAATCGTTATGGATACAATAATTTCTTTACCCAATCCCCTAGAATTGCAAATCGATTTAACTGATGAACAGTATTTTCAACTTTGTCAAAATAACCGATATTATAAATTTGAGCGATCAGCAACAGGAGAATTAATTATCATGTCACCAACAGGGGGTGAAACCGGAAACCGTAACTTTAACCTAGCTGGAGAATTAGCAATTTGGAATAAACAAACTAAACTGGGATTAGCATTTGATTCTTCAACAGGTTTTAAACTACCCAATGGTGCAGATCGAGCGCCAGATTTATCTTGGGTTAAACTGGAACGATGGAATGGGTTAACTCCTGAACAAAAAAAGAAATTTCTGCCTCTATGTCCAGATTTTGTGATTGAATTACGTTCAGAAACCGATACTCTCAAAACACTAAGAAACAAAATGCAAGAGTATCTGGAAAATGGGACTCAACTGGGTTGGTTAATAGACCCTCAAAATCAGCGTGTAGAAATCTATCGTTTCGGGAAAGAAGTGGAAATTTTACAATCTCCAGTTAATATATCGGGGGAAGATGTGCTCCCGGGGTTTGTATTAGATTTACAAGAAATTTGGAACATTGGTTAAAATATAAAAATACTAATTAGTTAGGAAATCCGAAAAATAAAGTTATAGTTATAGCTCCGAATTTTTAAG
>DATNRE010000284.1:0-10405 GCA_036703685.1 Candidatus Obscuribacterales bacterium | reverse complement strand
GTTAATCTGGTCAAAACATTTGGAAATGTCGGCATCAAGAATGTAGTATTCTCCTTGATTGATGCTTATATAGATTTGTGACATTGAATCGTGGGCTGAACGTCCAGGTCTAAACCCGTAGCTTTTTCCCTCAAATCTAGCTTCCCATTGTGGCTCTAACGCAGATTTAACCAAGGCTTGCCTAGCTCTATCGTTTATAGTTGGAATTCCTAAAGGACGTTCTTCTCCGTTGGGTTTGGGTATCCATTTCCTTCGGAGTGGTTTCGCCTTTTGGTATTTACTCAGACTTTCAGCAAGTTCTAATCGTTGTTTGGGTGTGATGGATTTAACCCCATCTATCCCGGCTGTTTTCTTGCCCTGGTTGTCTTGCGTAACCCTTCTAATTGCTAAGAGTTTGGCGTAATATGACTTAACTAAAAGTTTTTGGAGCTTCCGAGCTTTCGCATTTTGTCCCGATAATGATGCCTGGTAAATTCGCTTTTGCAGCTTGAACACTTTTCGCTGAACTTTCGCCCAGTTGATTGTATTCCATGCTTCCGTAGTCTTGAAACTCGTTTTCACCGTTTGTACTGCTATTAACAACTTTACCTAACAACTAAACCGGATTCTATTTGCATATCCTAAACATTACATCTAGGCATTGGCTTCAGAATCCATCTCTCGCCCTCATAACATACGCCTTAGATTTGTGGCTACCTGCCAGTATTCGACCACTGTAGGAGTATATGAGGGGTTTTAACGTTCCTTGGAAATGGGTATTATTGCTTTTAGAATCATCCTATCCGCCGGGGTACTTTCGGGAGTCTAAGTAAGTTTTCGTTGAGAAATTTACCTCTTTGTATAAGATTAAGAAATCTTCTACCTTTTCCCCTTGTTCTTTTGAACGCAGCGTAATCAAGTCAAATTTCGCTACTTAATTATAACGACGGTTCAAGCCGGATGTTTACTTTCGTTATTCTTGAGCAATTGGCTAGAGAACTACATAGGTATTTGACTTATACCCGGTTTCCCGTTACTCCCAGCTTCAGAGTTTTGATAATCAGTCTGGCTCTGTGGGAGTTGCCGAATCTCTTTGGGGTTGGCTACCGTACTTTTAAGGTTCGGGAAGCCGCACCATTGACTCCGAGATTGACCTTCCTTTAAGGTCACATTTTCAAAGTTAAGACAGGTTTGATTGGATTTATTAGTGGGTTTGACTCCATTTACCAATTGTCTACACCTATCTCCCTGCTTACGTTTTGGGGTTTAATCCTAGACTTTGGCAGAAACGTCTCGCACTCTTAATTTAATTTTATCTTTTCTTCAGATTTTGTTATAAAAATGACAAATAATTTAGTAATATTTAATAAATTTGAAACCTTTTGTAAAGATTAGGTAAAGATGACTGACTTTTAGTTTGTCTTCACCTTTGTTATCCCCCAAAATGATTACTTTTGTGTCTTGACAAAACACATAAAATGTGAATCCTAAGCCCTGAAAGCCTCAAAGCCAGCAATTTTCCTCATCAAACTTGTTAACTTTATAGATTTTCAAATCTCAGTAATATTGCCATAATAGGCGCACAGTAGCAGAGAGATGTGTCCTGTAGCTCCGAGATTCTATAAATCCTCTGTAGTAATTCAGGGGAGGCGAATATAGACTCAACCGGGTAGCATCGCTCTTTTGAAGATGTGGTAGCGGGTTCGTAAGTAGGGGTTAAAATCATACAAGGTCGGGGTTCCCGTTTTTGTGATATCTGATTCCCCCTACACTTTTTTTTGATCTAGCAAGGAATAGGGAATAATATAGAAAGTTCCAATCTATTGATACACTCAACAAAGTGATCAATAATTGGTTTTTTATGTCTACTTATGATGTGATTATCATTGGTGCAGGCCATAATGGGTTAGTTTGTGCGGCCTATCTTCTCAAAGCCGGATATAGTGTTTTACTATTAGAAAAACGTTCCGTTCCTGGGGGTGCTGCCACAACGGAAGAAGTCATGGCAAAAGATGCCCCAGGATTTAAGTTTAACCTCTGTGCCATTGATCATGAATTTATCCATCTTGGCCCGGTGGTACAGGAATTAGAATTAACTAAATATGGCTTAGAGTATTTATATTGTGACCCGGTGGTGTTTTGTCCGCATCCCGATGGACGGTATTTTTTAGCCCATCGCTCCGTAGAAAAAACCTGTGCGGAAATTGCCCGATATAGTGAAAGAGATGCTCAAAAATATAAAGAATTTGTGGAATATTGGCAACGGTTAATGAGTGCGGTTAGTCCTTTATTTAATTCCCCTCCGACGGCAATTATTGAGATTGCTAAAAACTTTGATCGAGATTCTTTGATGGATTTATTAGCCGTATTAGGAGGAACGGATAAAATCTTAGATTTTGTCAGAACCATGTTAATTAGTCCCGAGGATTTAATTAATGAATGGTTTGATACGGAAATTGTCAAAGCCCCTCTGGCGAGATTAGCTTCTGAAATCGGTGCTCCTCCCTCTCAAAAAGGCATTTCTGTGGGGGCAAGTATGTTAGCCATGCGCCATGACCCCGGGATGTCTCGCCCTCGCGGTGGCACCGGGGCGTTAACTCAAGCGTTGGTCAATTTAGTTAAACATTTAGGAGGAGTTATCCTAACAGAAACTCCGGTAGAAAAAATATTAATTGATGACGGTCGTGCCGTGGGGGTTAGGGTGTCAGACCATCAAGAATATCGGGCTAAACGGGGTGTGATTTCTAATATTGATGCTCGACGTTTATTTTTACAATGTGTTGACCCGACGGATATTGATGCGGCTGATCCGAATTTAAGAGAACGATTAGAACGGAAAATTATTAATAATAATGAAACAATTCTTAAAATTGATTGTGCTTTATCCGAACCCCTCCGATTTGAGGGTTATAATCATCAAGATAGCTATTTAATGGGCTCGGTTTTAATTGCTGATTCGGTGAATCATGTGGAAAAAGCCCATAATTTATGTACTGTGGGGGAAATTCCCGATCAAGATCCGTCGGTTTATTTAGTTGTGCCCACGGTTTTAGATCCCTCCATGGCTCCCGAAGGAAAACACACCTTATGGATTGAATTTTTTGCCCCCTATCAAATAGCAGGAGCCGAAGGCACGGGGTTAAATGGAACCGGATGGACGGATGAGTTAAAATATAAAGTAGCGGATCGGGTGCTCGATAAAATTGCTGAATACGCTCCAAATATTAAGCATTCAGTTTTAGCCCGACGGGTGGAAAGTCCGGCGGAATTGGGAGAACGTTTAGGATCTTATAAGGGTAATTGCTATCATATTGATATGACCTTAGATCAAATGATTTTTTTCCGTCCCCTTCCCGAATTAGCTAATTATACGACCCCCATTCAAGGTTTATTTTTAACGGGTGCAGGAACTCATCCAGGGGGTTCAATTTCAGGGATGCCGGGTCGCAATTGCGCTCGGGTATTTCTTCAGGCTCAAAAACCACTGAATCAAGTTTTAAAGCAGACTCAAAACACTCTCAAGTCTGTCTGGAATCGATTCAGGTAAAGCCGTATTTGAAGGATTGAGGAGATCAACAAGATGGCTAGATTAATATTTTTGATTGTCCCAATTCCCTGCTATAACGGAAGTACAGTTACCAACTTATCACCCCAAATGTCATGAAGCCACCTGAAACCAGTGCCAATTCTATATTAATGAGTCCCCGGGAATTATTAGACCGTTATGCGGCTGGAAAACGAGGTTTTATTGGTGTGAATTTGCAAGGGGCTGATTTAAGGGGGGCTGCATTAAAAGGGATTTTACTGTGGCAAGCTAATCTCAAATCCGCGAATTTAAGTGGGGCGGATTTAACTAATGCTCATTTATTTGCTAACTTAATTCAAACGAATTTAAGTGGGGCAGATTTATCAAGTGCTAAATTGATTTATGCGGATTTAAGAAAGGCGGATTTAACCTGTGCTAAGTTATTTAAAACTAATCTAAAAGGGGCGGATTTACGGGGGGCGGATTTACGGGGGGCTAAGTTGATTTATACGGATCTCGATGGTGCTAATTTAAAAGGTGCTAATTTAAAAGGGGTAATTTTATTTGCTGTTAATTTGAATCAAGCGAATTTGGTGGGAACTGATTTAAGCGAAACTACCCTAATTAAAAGCGATACTAAGTCGGCTATTTTATCGGAATCCGAAGATAATCAAGGTATAAATTTTTAAAGGTTTGAAACTGGATTTTAAATTATTTTTAATGTTAAGGGAACGGGGAACAGGGAATACTTCGACTTCGCTCAGTAACAAGGGAATAGGGAATACTAGGGCTGCTTCCTGGGGTTGGGTTGCCGTTGGCGGTGTGGTGATGGTTGACACTAAGTATACCACCCTGGCACAGTTTGTATCGCTGTTCATAATAGAATTAGGGTGATCGCAGTTGATATAGCACTACGGATTACAGTTAGGACAGGTTTGAGTTCTGAAACCCTTTCACTGCTTACTGTTCCGGTGTTCCCTAGCCTGTAGTGCTATATATTCATCAGATTGATTTTGAGGTTTAATCCTATAGCCATAAATTTTAATTTGGGTCTATTGTCTAATCGGATATTTTGCGAAAAGTTTACCTAACTATCGGGTCGAAAATTTGCCCAACTCTACAATTTAAAACGGTTAAGGTCATTCACTTTTAACCTAGCAGTGCCTATCCGATTACAAACGATTATCCCCAAAACAAGCCCAAGTTCTGATTTTCTCCCTAGGACTGTTCTGCCCACTAGACCTCAAATTGATCTGGGTAGGGTCTTCCCAAATCAAAAGCGAATTCGGTGTCAACCAAGTTTTCAGCAGTGGAAGTACAAAAACCCAAAATTATGAAAATTAGCTCATAAAACCGAGAAGGTATGATAAAATCAAAAATTAGAGTTTTTTAGTTTTTTGGACTAATTGCTCAAGCCAAAACTTAGCGGTTTTTGCAGGAGTGGCGGTGGCTCAGATTGATAACTGAAAATAGTTATAGCTGTGTTGTCCCTTCGCTGAATATCACATAGGATTGATCCTGAGTTCTGAAATAGAAATCGATAGAAATTAACACCTATTGACAGAAGTAGAATTTAGCATCAATCTTGAATTCACGCTTAATTGATTAGGTTAAATTTGATATGGTACCCAGAGAATTTTTAAAGACTGTAGCCCTGAGAGTTGGAATTTCCGACAATGAACTCGAAGTCATGGCGCGGGCAATCCAAGGAGAACCGATGACCGCGATTTCCAAGCAATTAGGGGTTCGCAAGGATGCTTTGCAAAAGCGTTTGGGGGAGGTGTATAGGAAATTAAACATTAGTGGTGCAGGCCCCGGAAAGTTAGCCAAACTTCAGCAAAAATTACTCTCAGAATATCAAGCTGACGGTAATAATCAGGGCGGGCAAATTAATGGTCAATCCGGTCGCAAAAAGCGGTCTTTGAGTGGCCTTGATCCCCAAGGTTTTAGTAGTAATGTGGTGATTGATTGGGGGAGCGCGCCCAAATTGGGAGCTTTTTATGGCCGTTCGGAAGCCCTAGCCAACTTAAAACAAGGATTAGTCACCGAACGCGCTCACCTGATGATGTTGGAAGGGATGGGAGGAATTGGGAAAACCACCCTGGGGGTAAAATTAGTTCAGGAAATTGCCCCGGATTTTGACCAAGTGATTTGGCGATCGCTCCGAGACAAACCCTCACCGAGTGAGTTTATCGCCTCAGCCTTTCCGGCACATTCTCAGTCGCCTTTAGATTGGGATGATTCGGAACAAATTGCCCAATTGTTGAAAAGCTTATCGGATTCTCGGTATTTGTTGGTGATTGATGAGGTAGAATATATCTCCCAACTCGGCAGTAAAGATGCGGCGTTCAAAAGCTATGAATCTTTATTCCAACAGATTAGTGAATCGTCCCATCGCAGTAGTGTTTTATTAATTGGTTGGGAATTTCCCGAGTCCTGGCAACAGTTTGCGTCTAAACCGACTTTAGAATTAACCGGGTTATCGGAACAAGATGCTCAACAAATGGTTTTATCGGGTCAAGACACCTTCTATTTAGATGGCAAATTCCTCTCGGAATTGATTCATTTATGTGGCGGTAATCCCTTGATTTTAAAATTATGGGCGGCGAAGATTCCTGATTTCACGATTAGAAATTTGACGAAACTGATCAAGCAAAATACCTTAGTCATTGAAGAACTGGTGCGTCAAGCTCTGCGTTCGGATGAGGAATTATCGGAGCTAGAAATTCGTCTAGTCTGTTGGTTGGCGGTGAATCAAAAATCGGCTACCTTGAGTGAGTTGGCAACGGATTTGATTCTCTCGGAAACCGAAACCGAAGTACAGACATCCTTAGACTTTTTAGTCGAGCGATCGCTTTTAGAAACCAACACTTCCACCTCGGCGATCGCCTATACGGTTAATAGTCATTTCCGAAAAGAAATCTGGTATCAATTAATGGGTAAATCCTTTAATGAACTGGGTTATAAAAACTATTTAGAAGGAGAATTTCAATCGGCTAAAACCAATTTATTGCAAGCCATTCGCTATCATGGGGCTTTAAGTGCGGGTCACTATAATTTAGGTTCGACCTATGAAAAGCTGGATCAGTTTGAAGAAGCTAGAAAACATTATCAAATTCTAGTGGATGTGGATAATAACCGAGCAGCCCAAGCCGCGGTTAATAATTTAGCCCGATTAGAAATTTTAGATGGCAAAACCGAGGAAGCCATTGATAAACTAGAAAACACCTTGGGACAGGTTAAGGATAAAGGAATTCGAGCCGCTTTATATAAAAATTTAGGGTGGGCTTATTTCCTAGAAAATAATCCGAAACAGGCTGAAGTTGAGTTACGCCAATCCTTAGAATTAAAAGAATCTAATGTGGTGGCTTACTATATTTTAGCTCAAGTTTTAGAAGCCCAAAACCGTCATAAACAAGCCTTAGCATTTTGGAAAACAGCCTTGGAACAGGACGAATTAGATCAAAAATCTAATGGTGTTACCTGGCGTTTACCTGAATTACTAGCTTGGCGCATGACCGCCCGCCAACGGTTACCTAAATAACTCCTAAAAGCCTCCATAATCGAGTTCCCCGACGGGGGAAATCAATTATGGAGGCTTTGCTTCGTGTCCTAAACTATAGGGAAAATAATCGTTCAATGGTGCGTTGATTTTCGTCGGGACGACCCACGGTAATTCGCAGCCCCCCTCCGGTGTGACGCACTAATGTTCCTTTGGTTTTTAATTGCTGCATGATCTGATTTAAGGCTTGATCGGAATTTTGTTCATCGGTAAGTCTAATATAAATAAAATTAGCATCACTTCGCCAAATTTTGAGTTTTTTATGCTCAGATAAGGCATTAATTAAACGAGTCCGTTCGGCTAAAATTTCAGGGATAACCGTGAGTAAATCTTGACGGTTATTTAAGGCTAATAAAGCGGCGGTTTGTGTGAAACTGGGAAGATTATAGGGAAGCCGAACTTTTTCTAAGGCGGTAATTAATTCGGGATGGGCGATCGCATATCCAGCCCGCAGGGAAGCCAACCGAAATGCTTTAGAAAATGTGCGTAAAATCACCCAATTAGGATAATTTTTCAACTCCTCTATAACACTGGTTTGACTAAACTCAAAATAGGCTTCATCAATAACAACTAAAATGTGTTCAGGTAAACAACGCAACCACTCTAATTCATCTTTTGTTAAAGCATTCGCCGTAGGAGAATTAGGATGAACTACAAATACAACTCGAATGGGAGGATTTTGTGTTGTTTCAATCGTAGTTTTAGCAACCTTCAAATCCATTTCAAAGGTGTTTTCATCTCGCCCTATACTAACAACTGGAATGCCCAAAGTTTCGGCAATAATTCCATACATGGAAAAGGTGGGATTAGCTACTAAAATCGAACCTTCTCCCCCTAAACAAGTGGCAATTAAGATTGATCGAATTAACTCATCCGACCCATTACCCACGGAAATTTGCTCAGGATTAATAAGGGTTTCAGAATTAGAAATAATCTCATTAATATAATTAGCGATCGCAATTTTTAACGGAAAATGACTGCCATCGGGATAACGATTAGTTTCAATTTCATGTTCATACGTCCAGGCCAGTTTTTGTTTTAACTCCTCCGGTAAATCATAGGGGCATTCATTCGTATCTAAACGGTCTAATATCTGAGTCTCGATAGGACTTCCAGAATTGCCTCCCGGGTGAGGAGCATAGGCCCGAATTTGGTTAAGATCGTTGCGAAGAAAAGACAGCATGGCGTTGAGGTAATTGTAATTTTTTTGAAGTTTAGATAAAATCTATTATCCCTTAATTGATGCAAAAATTCAGTCTAAGAAATAATATTTTTAGATCCTGATTTTTGCTGAACCAGGACTTACGCATCACCGCTATTAATAGTAGGAGTAATTCATGAATTACCCCTACATTAATCAATCCTTAATGCTGCCAAAATTTACAAAGAGGGAATATCTTCAACACTTAATCCAGTTGCCTGAACAACTTGCTCTAAACTAAAACCCATGCGCAATAAATTTAAAGCAACTTCTTCTTTTCCTTCCAATTTGCCTTCCAGTTTGCCTTCCAGTTTGCCTTCTAGTTTGCCTTCTAGTTTGCCTTCCAATTTGCCTTCCAATTTCCCTTCTAGTTTCCCTTCCAGTTTTCCTTCTTGTAGAATTTCTTGATAAATGACTGAATTTCGCATAAGATCACTCCTTAAAAGTCGTTTCACGATATCTTTATTTAAAACCAAACCCGCCAAAATTGCCGAAGCAGCAACAAGATTACTTTGAACCTGTTGATCGGTAATTCCTTCAATTACTTCAGCCACTTGACCTAATACCATGGTCGGATCATCCGTCTGACTCAGCACCGCAAAAGGTAACAATCCCGTTACATTCAAAAACCGTTCCGATGGTTGTTCCCAAAGACGAATCACCTCAAACTGATGAGACGTATTCTCTAGGCGAAAACTATTTTCTTGGACTAAAGGAGAATTAGTTTGACCCAGATAAATCACCACCTGACGCATGACTTTGTTGGGAAAACGACGGTAGACCCTTACTCGATAATCTAACATCCGAAAGGGGATTTTAGCATCGGGTTCGGTTTGAAATTCTGTGTGCAAAACCAGATCATCCGATTGCAGTAAGATCAGGGAATCAGCCCGAATCGGTTCCAACCCCTGATTCTTCCTCACTACTCTCAACATGAATGTAACCTTTATTATAAGATTTAAAGGGATAATCAGGATTTAAAAGGGTCTGAATTACTTGGGATTTAGTTGTTCAACAACTTGATTTTTTATTCAATCTTTGCTCGCAAAAAAAAATCGATAAAGCCTTGCCAAATATTTTTAGTATACGTTATAGTTGTATTGCGAAGATTTTTACAGGAGGCAGACAAGCACTTTGCCTATATGGCTAACGTTCGAGAAGAGTTTATCGCTTGGTTTAGGCTTCAAGAGGAGCAAATCCAACAGGAATTGATCGCAGCTAAAGCCAAAAAAGAGGAACTTGAGGCTTTCATTAAAGCAAAAGAAGCAGATCTCCTATATATTCAAACAAAACTTGAATCTGAGATCCGAGATTGGCCAAGACAGTCATTGACATCAGATTATGTACCTGAAAGCATTGCTATTGTGACACTTGAGGAGGAGAACTATGAGGAAAATCAAGATCATGAGGAAAATGAGGAAAATGAAGAAGATGGGAGTATAGAAGAAGAAACAGAAAATCCAAACCAACGGAACCCAAAGGATATGTTTAAGCCAGAATTTTTTCGTAAAACCCTGGGTGACGCAGCACTAATCATTTTAGATTCCTGCAATCATCCCCTTAACTCAGATCAGATCACTAAGAGACTATTCGATTATAGATCTGAAGACGAGTATCAACGAGCCAAAAATTCTTTGTCCACAGAACTGCGTCGAGGAGCAAAAGAGGGAAGGTGGAAAAAAATTGGAAGAGGTTTTTTTGCTGGAAATTCGTTCAACGAGGAAAACAATTAAAATTCTAAGTTACAATCAAATGAAAGGAAAAAAAATCAAAAACAAATAACTCAGAGTTTTAGGCTCCTACCTCCAAAACTCTGAGTCACAAAAACCTTGGAGATGTGGCGGAACTGGAAAACGCATCCGACTCCTAATCGGATAACCTACCAGGGTTTTGTGGGTTCAAGTCCCACCATCTCCACAAAGCAAACACCACACAATATGGTGGCGACAAACAAATGACACTACCTGTAGGATTCCTAACTCCTACAGACAATGGTTGATGTTTTTTAGTATCCCTTACTAGAATTATAGACCATAACCAGTGTTTTGTCATCTTTTTGTCTCTACCATAAAAGTTGTTAAAAGTCAACCCCTATAAATGGAGAGACCCATGAAAAAAAGATCTACTCTCAAGACAG